>JAITHG010000058.1 GCA_031280075.1 Eubacteriales Family XIII. Incertae Sedis bacterium
AGCGCTGCTGCCACTTGTCCTCGATCATACGAAAATCATACTTGCTCGCCATTCCCTACTCCTGTCCTGATTGACCTGCGTCTCAATCTTCTATATACTGTGCGTCCGCCCAGATCTTCTCGATCTGATATTTGTCCCTTTCGGCTGCCAGGAAAAGGTTCACGATCACATCTCCTCCGTCCACCAGCACCCAGCCTGTCTCCGCCCTGCCTTCGATGCCGCGCGGGAGTGTCCCGGTCAGCTCGATGCCCTTGCCCACCTCATCCACGAGGGTGGAGAGCATACGCGTGTTCGTCGCAGTCGCATTCACAAAGAAGTCTGCAAAAGAGGACATGCGGCTGATGTCGAGGATGATGACATCCACGCCCTTCTTGTCCTCGATGATGTCGCGCAATCGCTTTGCGAGCACGAGGCTGTCCGCCGTATTGCCTGCGGTACCCTCTCCGCCCTGCCCTGCACCTTGCATGACCTTTTCGATGGTCTGCTCTGTCATAGTCTGTTCTGCCAAAATAGCCTCCCTCAATTATACAACAATCCTTCGAGCCATGTGATCGCTGCCGTGCTGTCCGGCGAACGCTCGTATCCGCTCCTGTCCACGTAGTCCTGCAGTTCTGTCAGAACCGCCAAAGCGCCGCCGTACAGATCCTCCCGGACGAGTCCGCGCAGCCGCTCCACACCTTTGTAGCAGCGCCCTTCCTCCAGCGTGTCTGCCAGGAAGACCACGAGCTCCAGCTTGCCCATGCCGGCTCTGCCCGTCGTGTGATAGCGGATGGCATTCAGCACTTCCTCGTCTTCGATCCCGTATGCCTCCCTCGCCATGCGTGCTGCTTCCGGTCCGTGCCCGAGGTTGTTGCCCGGCTGTGTGCTGTCCTTCGCGATGTCGTGCAGCAGGGCTGCCAGCTCCGCCTTTCGGGCATCCACGCCCCACTGTGCCGCCAGCGCAAGCGCCAGGCTCCGTGTCCGCATCGTGTGCTCGAGGCGGGAGGGCTTCATGTGCGCACGCAGATCCGCCTCGATGGCTTCTATGTCCACATTGCCCTGCCGCACATAGAGCCGATGCTCGCGGATGTGGCAGCGAACCGGATCCGGTACGAGGTAGGAGATGCTTTTCCCCTCGCCCACGCGCGCGCGGATGTCCGTCGAACTCACGTCGAACCGCGTATTCTGCGCGAGGATGCATTCGGTTCCATAGGTTTTGCGGTAACGCTGTGCCGCATCCGCAAGCGCACCATCGTCAAACCCCGGGCGGCACAGTGCCACAAAGGCAAAACCGCGCAGCAGCTCCTCGTGCCTGTGCCATTGCTCGACCATGAGGAACATGTCCGTGCCGACGATGAACCATAGCTTGGCATCCTCGCCGAGCTGCCCCGCGAGCAGCAGGAGCGAATCGATCGTGTAGGAAACGCCCTCGCGCCCGGTCTCGACCTCGGTCACGCCGAACAGCGGATCGTCCGCCGTGGCTGCCCGAAGCATGGCGAGACGATCTTGCGCCGATGCGACCGCCCCACCCTGCTTGAACGGCTGCACCCGCGTCGGCATGAACAGCACCTTGTCGAGTCCCGCCGCCTCGGCCGCCTCGCGCGCCATGAGCAGGTGCCCGGTGTGAACCGGGTCAAAGGAGCCGCCGAACACGCCGATTTTCATGCTTCTCATCTGCCTGTCAAGCCGGCATGCTATCGCAGGCGCAGACCCAGCTCCGCAAGCTGGTCGTCCGCTGCCACGCCAGGCGCGTTCGACACGGGATCCTCTGCCGCCTGGTTCTTCGGGAAGGCGATGACCTCACGGATGCTGCCCTCGCCGAGCAGCAGCATGACGAGCCGGTCGAGTCCGTAGGCGATGCCGCCGTGGGGCGGGACACCGTAGTGGAACGCCTCGATGAGGAAACCGAACTTCTCTTCGATCTCCGCATCCGTCAGACCGAGCGCCTGGAACATCCGTTGCTGTAGGGCGCTGTCATGGATACGGATGCTGCCGCCGCCAATCTCGTTGCCGTTCAGCACGATGTCGTAGGCAAGGGCATGCACCTCGCCCGGCGCGGTGAGCAGTTTCGGGATGTCCTCAGGGGCAGGCATCGTAAAGGGATGGTGCATCGCCTTGTAGCGCCCGTCCTCCTCGCTGTATTCAAAGAGCGGGAAATCGACGACCCAGAGGAAGTCGAAGCGGGACGTGTCGATGAGCCCCAGCTTCTCTGCCGCCTGCCCGCGCAGCCAGCCGAGCGTTGCCCAGACGACCGGGTTTTTGTCTGCCACGAGAAGAATCAGGTCGCCAGGTTTACCGTCAAAAGATTTCGTAAACCCATCCATCTCTTGCCCGGAAAAGAATTTCGAAAAAGACGAGGAAATGCCTTCGTCCGTGATGCGGATCCAGGCAAGCCCCTTTGCGCCATATGCGCGCGCCGCCTCCGTCAGTTTGTCGAGATCCTTGCGGCTGTAGGCCGCCGCACCGCCGGGCAGGCAGATTCCGCGCACCGAGCCGCCGCCCGCGACCGCGTCCGCAAACACGCCGAAGGCACAGCCCCGAACCTGCTCGCTGATGTCCACGAGCTTGATTTCGAAACGCGTGTCCGGCTTGTCGCTGCCGTAGGTGTCCATTGCCTCCTGCCAGGTCATCCTCGGGAAGGGGGTCTGCACCTCCCGCCCCAGCGCCTCCTGCATGAGCCTTTTGAGGAACCCTTCCTGGATCTCGATGACCTCGTCCTGATCCACGAAGGACATCTCGAGGTCGATCTGCGTGAACTCCGGCTGCCGGTCTGCGCGCAGATCCTCGTCGCGGAAGCACTTGACGATCTGGATGTACCGGTCTGTCCCGGATGCCATCAGCAGCTGCTTGTACATCTGCGGCGACTGCGGGAGGGCGTAAAAATGCCCTGCGTGGACACGGCTTGGCACCAGATAGTCGCGCGCGCCCTCCGGCGTGGGGCGAATCAGCATCGGTGTCTCGACCTCTGTGAAACCGAAGTCTGCAAAACAGGCGCGCGTGATGGCACAGACCTTGCTGCGGAAGCTGAGGTTGTGCTGCATGCGCAACTTGCGCAGGTCGAGGTACCTGTATTTCAGGCGAAGATCCTCCGCCGCGTTGTCGTCGTCCTTGACGTAGATCGGCGGTGTGAGCGCTTCTGAGTAGACGATGAGGCGGTCTGCCAGCACCTCAATTTCCCCGGTCGACAGCCCGTCGTTCTTCGCCTGCCGCTCGCGCACCGTCCCGGATACACCGACGACGAACTCGCTCCGAAGCGATTCCGCGAGGGCGAAGACCTCCTGCGGGATCCCTTCGTCAAATACGATCTGCACGAGACCCGTCTTGTCGCGCAGATCCGTAAAAATCAACCCGCCGAGCCGCCTGCTCTTCGCGACCCAGCCGTTCAGCGCGACCTGCCTGCCCGCATCCGCGAGGCGCAACGTCCCGCACATATCCGTCCGTTTGATTCTCTCCGTCATGCTTCCTCCGTTCTCGACAATCTCTCTGCCAGCAGGGAGAACGCCACGTCCTCCTGCTCGCCTGTCTGCATGTCCTTCAGCCGCGCCGTGCCGGCTGCAAGCTCGTCGTCGCCGAGCGTGACGGCATAGCGCACGCCGAGCCGGTCGGCGTACTTGAACTGGTTCTTTGTGCTGCGCCCCATCGCGTCGACTTCGCAGGCGATGCCCGCGCGGCGCAGTTCGGCTGCCAGTCCCAGCGCCCGCAGTTTTGCAGCC
>JAITHG010000086.1 GCA_031280075.1 Eubacteriales Family XIII. Incertae Sedis bacterium
GGCAGATCCTGGCTGCTAAGTCACGCAGCTTCCTCACCCTCGCAGCCATCGCCATGACCTGCATCCTCGTCACCTCCGTCGTGGCGATAGGCTACGACCTGATGGAAGCATTCCGGATGGCGAAGGTGAGGCTGAGCGGGATGGACGCGGAAGTCAGTTTCCAGTACCTCACGGAGGAGGAGTTGGCACTCGTCAAAGGGCACCCCCTCATGGAGGAAGGCGGTGTCTCCCGGTACATCGGGCAAGGTCTCGGCGACGCGTGGATCGAGTCCCCTTTGGAGATCCGCACAACAGACAAGTCGTTCGCAAAAGTCACGTTCAGCACTCCCACCACAGGCAGGCTGCCCGTTGCCGAGGGCGAGGTCGCCGTCAAGTCCTGGATGCTGGACGCGCTTGGGCTGCCCGAGGAGCTCGGGCAACGCTTCCCCCTCTCCTTTGTGGTCGGAGACAAGCAGCATGACCTGTCGCTTGAGGTATGCGGCATCTGGGAGGACGACTACTTCATCCACCCTTACGGATGGGCCTTTGTTTCGGATGCGCTCGCCGATGACCTGCTTTCCGGGACTGATATTGCCCAAAGCCGCGAGAACGCGACCTTCAGCGGTGTGTTCCAGCTGTTTGCGAACATCAGTGGTTCTGGGCAGGAACTGCAGGGCAACCTGGATCAGATCGTGTCTGATACAGGGATTGATTCCGACCTGGTCCACCCGAGGGTCAACTTCCCCTATGAAGTGACAGAGCGCTGGTTTGATCCGCAGATCTTTGTTCCTGTCGCCATCATCCTGCTGATTGTCCTCCTCAGCGGCTATCTCCTGATCTACAACATCTTCAGCATCTCCGTCCTGCGGGACATCCGGCATTACGGGCTGCTGAAGACCATCGGTGCGACGCGCGCACAGCTTCGGCGCCTGGTCAATCTGCAGGCATCGATCTACTGCCTGGTCGGCATCCCTGCCGGGATGCTGCTGGGATATCTGCTTTCGCGGCTCTTGCTGCCCGTCCTCCTTGCTATGGCGGAATATGTCGATACGCCGCCTGTGCCCGCGCTCAACCCCTATGTGTTCCTCGCCGCCGCCCTGCTCTCCCTCATCACCGTCTTCGTCAGCTGCAGCCGTCCCGCACGGCTCGCGGGGCGGGTCAGCCCGGTCGAGGCGACGCGCTGCACGACGGCGGACGAAACGGTGCGGAAGAAGGCAAAGTCTGGGGCTGGATCAAAGACAGGGGCTGGCGTGGGACGGATGGCATATGCCAACTTGTTCCGCAACCGGAAGAAGACCTTCGTCACGGTCGCGTCCGTCTCTTTGGGACTGATTCTTTTCAACATCATATTCACTTTTGTGGGTAGCTTCGATATGGATAAGATGCTTTCGCGCATGATCCAGGGCGACTATGTGGTCGCGGACGGCTCCTATTTCAATTCCTCGAGCCTCTACCAAGCCGTCCATGCGCTCACCCCGGAAAAAGTGGAGGCGCTGTCGCGGCTGCCAGACGTAGCGGATGTCGCCGAAGTGTACTTCGAAGATGCCACGACGCAGCTGAAGGCCACGGAAGCAGCTGCCTTGGCAGAGAAGGATGTTACGGCAGGCGAAGCCCTCATGGCAACGGCACACGGGCTGGACGACTACTGGCTGGATCTGCTTGCAGACAGCGTCATCTCTGGAACGTTCGACCGGGAGGGATTCCTCTCGGGGAAGTACATCGTCGTAGGGGGCTACTTTGGGGACATGCCCGATGTCGGCGACACGGTGCACATGGGGCTGCGGGACGAGCCGGACGACGCGCGAACCTATACGGTCATGGCGAAGGTGGATCTGGACAAACCGTTGTACGCATTGACCGTAAAATATGCGTACGTCGCCGGGTTCTATGCCTTCCTGCCGAAGACGGAGTTTGACTCCCTCGCGGATGCCGAAATCCTGTCCGCGACGGTGATGGCAGAGGATGGGAGCGATGCCGAGGCGCTGCGGGGCGCAATCGAAGGCATCCTTTCGGACACGCCCCGGCTGTCTGTCCGCGCCAGGTCGGACTACGCCGCCGAGATGAAGCGTTCCCAGGATGGGATCGCCTTCGTGGGCATCGCGGGCGGTGTACTGCTGCTGCTCATAGGGCTGCTGAACTACGCCAACACGGTCATCACGAGCATCCTGTCACGAAGAAACGAGTTTGCCATGCTGCAGGCGATCGGCATGACAGGGCGGCAGTGCAAGCGCATGCTGACGCGGGAGTGCCTGTACTTGATCCTGATGGCGGCAGCAGTCTTCATCGGCATCGGCTACCCGCTGAGCTACGGGATCGTGCACACACTGACCCAAAGCACGTCCGCTTTCGTCTACCAGTTCACAGTGCTGCCCCTCCTGCTGTGCTTCCCGCCCATCTGCCTCATTGCAGCAGCGCTGCCCCGACTGGTGTTCCGGAGCATCTCGAAGAGCAGCGTGGTGGAGCGGCTGCGGGAGGTAGCGTGAGGGTGCGGAGACGGAAAGGGGAGACGGAAAGGGGACGGTTCTTTTCTGTCTCCCCTTTCCGTCTTGAAGAACTGCGGATTGAAATCAAAGGGCTGTCGAAAAACTTCAGAAAGGTGAAGGCGCTGCACGATGTCAGCCTGGAGATGGGCGAGGGCATCTTCGGGTTGCTCGGGCAGAACGGGGCTGGCAAGACGACACTGCTGCAGATTCTCGCGACGCTGCTGCCGCAGACATCGGGGGCAGTGACCATCTGCTCCTTGGATATCTCCCGGCACCGGGAGATCCGCCGCATCATCGGCTACCTCCCGCAGTACTTCGACTTCTATCCGGGTATGCGGGTACCCGAGGTGCTGGACTATCTGGGTCTGCTGTCGGGCATGGACGACACTGCCGCCCGGCGGGCACGAATTGATGAGGTGCTTTGCAGCCTCAACTTGGAAGACGAGCGGCGAAAGAAGGTCAAGGCACTGTCCGGCGGGATGAAGCGCCGCCTAGGCATCGCCCAGGCGATCCTGCACGATCCGAAAGTGCTGATCGTGGACGAACCGACGGCGGGGCTGGATCCGGTCGAGCGAATCCGTTTCCGCGAATTGCTGTCCCAGCTGTCCGTCGGCAGGATCGTCCTCCTTTCGACGCACATCGTGGAGGATGTCGAGAAGCTCTGCGACCGGATGGCCGTCCTCCACAAGGGAGAGCTGGTTTTCTCGGGGGCGCTGCCGGACTTTCTGGGGAAGGCAGCCGACATGGAGGCGGCCTATCTGGACAGGATCCAAAAAGCGGAAGCAGGAACGCGCCGGGAGGATGCATGAGACTTTTTTTCAAGGAATGCAAAATGATATGCAAAAGCGTCGTATGGCTGGCGTTCGTGGTGGTCGCGCTGCTGTTTTACTTGTTCAACATGGGACTTGACCTGGGAAATGAGATCCGGCAGACGGAAACAGGGAAAGATTCAAGATACGATCTGCACTTCCCGAAGATCCCTGTTCTGGATCTGGTGTTGCCTCTGAGCAGTATCATATTGTACACGCAGAATTATGATATCAGATACAATCCGCTGTTGCCGCCAGACCGGGATGCCACAGACTACGGTGTAGAAAACGCCATTGTACCTGAAAAGACCATGCCCCATGCCTGCGCCCTTCTCGCCAAAGAGTACCTGTATGAGCGCGGGGATTTTTTCATGAATCCAGGCAAGGACAAGTACATAAGAGAGGGG
>JAITHG010000092.1 GCA_031280075.1 Eubacteriales Family XIII. Incertae Sedis bacterium
CGCGCCGTCGATCGTGAAGATGCGCTCGCCGCACAGGTCGCGGCGGGCAGGGTTTGTACAAGCCTTCGACTTCTCGGAGCCTGTGCGCAAGACATCCGAGGCGACATCCGACGCTGCCACTGCGCGCGCCTCCGCGAGAACGTCCTCGGGGAAGCCCAGCTCGAAGCCGCGCCCGCGCGCCAGCGCGCGGATGTCCGTGCCCGGCGCCCCGGCAGCCCCCAGGATCTCCGTAACCACTGCCGCCCCGTCGCCACGTCGATCCGGGTAGCGCGTGATGCGCGCCGAGACAATGTCGCCGGTCTTTGCGCCGCCAAAGTCCCGCAGCGAGACGAGGAAGCCCGCGTGGATGCGCCGGTCGCTGGGCAGGATGAGACCGACATTCCGGCTGCGCTCAAACACGCCGACGATGTCCGTGACGGCACGTTCCTCGATGCCCTCGACACGCCCTTCGAAGCGCTCCGGTCTCTCGGAGTCGGGGCGCACGAGGATGCGCACCGTGTCCCCGTCCATCGCCCCGTTCATGCGGCGGCTGGGCACGAAGACATCCTGTTCCATCTCCTCGACGATCACGAAGCCGTAGCTGTGCGATGTCATGCGCAGGACACCGCGCATGGTCTGCGTCCCTTCCTCCCATTTGCTTCGGCTGTCTCGGTGGTCGCCCCCTTTGCCCCTGTCTGCTTTGCCCCTGTCTGCTTTGGATCTGTCTGCTTTGGATCTGTCTGCTTTTTTGGGGCGTTTCCCGTGCCCCTTTTTTTTGAAACCCATGGCATTGTCCCTTCAATAAACGGTTGAATAAGCCCCTGACAGTGGAAAAAGTCCCCGATTCTGTGATAAGTCCCTAATTGTTCCTCTTCCAAAAGGAAGGGGTGAAGAGCAGGAAGACGGCGAAGATCTCCAACCTCCCGATGAACATGAGCAGCGTGAGCAGCAGCCGTCCGCCCTCCGAAAAGACCGCAAAAGTGTTACCGTAACCGGTCGCGCCCCAGCCCAGCCCCGTGTTCGAGAGGGCTGCGAGGACGGAGCCGATGGTCGTCTCAAGATCCAGCCCGTCGAGGGACAGGAGGATGCAGCTGCCGGCAAAGATCATGGAGTACAGGATTGCCGTAACAGTTATATTGGAAACCTTGTCGGCCGGGATGGCGCGGTTGCCGATCTTGACCGCGAAGACGGCATTGGGATGCAGCCGTTTGTAGAAGTTCCGGCGGATGAGCATGAGGAGGATGGCGAAGCGCGAGACTTTCAGCCCGCCCGCCGTGGAGGCGGAGCAGCCCCCGATGAATACGACGAAGAAGAGGATCATGCGGCAGAAAGTGGGCCAGCTGCCATAGTCCGTCACGGAATAGCCCGCCGTGGTCGTGAAGGAGAAGATCTGCAGCGTGCTGTTTTTCAGCGTCCCCCCGAGCCCGTCATAGGTGCCCGATTGCCAGAGCGTCAGGATGACGAGGACGTAGACCGTCACGAGCACCGTGGAGTAGATGCGGATCTCCGGGTCGCCGAAGAATTCCTTGAAGCGCCGTCGCAGCGGGAGCTGGAGTGTCGAGAAGTTCAGTGAGCCGAAGATGCAGAACACCGTGATGATCAGCTCGACGAAGAAGTTGTCGTAGAGGCGGATGCCGATGCTGTGATCCACGACACCGCAGTTGCTGATGCTGCTGAAGGCATTGGACATCGCGTGAAAGGGATCCATGCCTGCCAGCAGGAGGCAGAGGAACTCGAGCAGCGTCAGCCCGATGTAGGTCCGGTAGACGTATTTCGCATTCTCCGAGATGCGCATGCGGTACTTGTCGATGCCCGAGCCCATCGTCTCCGCGTTTGCCAAGTTGGAGGTCCCGATGCCGAGGGCAGGGAGGATGGTGATGACGAGCAGCAGGATGCCGAGCCCGCCGACCCAGTTGATGAGACTGCGCCAGAACAGGATGGTATGGGGCAGCCGCTCGGGGTGCGAAATCAGGTTGATGCCCGTCGTCGTCACATCGGAAGTCGCTTCGAAGAAGGCATCGACGAAGTTCGGGAGCACCCCCGTGAAGAAGTAGGGCAGGGCGCAGAGCAGGGCGGTGAGCACCCAGCAGAAGGTCACGACGAAGAAGCCCTCGCGCGCCTTGATCTGGTGCGTCTCCCGGCGCAGGGGCCAGAACAGCACGCTGCCACAGAAGGCGACGGCGGCGAAGATGGAGGCAAAGACGCGCAGCTCCGAATATTCTCGGTAGAGGACGGCGATGAGGAGCGTGGGGATCATGAATGCCGCCATGATGAGCAGCATGAGCCCGGTGAGTTTTCGGATCAGTTTTGCGTTGAGGTTCATGGCTTATCCAAGGAGCCCCCGCTTGGTCTTGATGAATTTCTCGACATCGTCCGCCTCCGAAAGCTCGCTCATGAGCAGGATGCGGTCGCCCTCCTTCAGCACCGTCTCGCGGTCGGGGATGATGACCTGCGCCCCCCGCTGGATGGCGGTCACGAGCAGCCCCTCGGGGATGTTCATGGACGAGAGCCGCTTGTCGGCGATGACCATGTCGTCGTGCAGGCTGATGAGCAGCAGCTCCGCCTGCCCCTGGATGACCTGCGAGGCGATGATGCGCGAACCCTGCAGAAAGCGCTGCACGTGGCTTGCCTCGATGTCGATGGGGTTGAGCGCCATGTCCACGCCCATCTGCTGGATGAGGTCGCTGAAACTCTCACGGCTGATCTTCGCGATGACATCCTCGATGCCCGCCTGCTTCGCCATGAGCGCCAGCAGCAGGTTTTCCTCGTCGAAGCCCGTCGTGCTGACGAAGGCATCCATCTCGTCGAAGTTCTCCTCGTGCAGGAAGTTCAGGTCGGTCGCGTCCCCGTGCAGGACGAGCACGTTCTGCAGGTGGATCGAAAGGTATTGGCAACGCGCCTTGTTGATGTCGATGATCTTGACGGCGGCACCGAAGTCCTCGAGCAGCTTCGCGAGATAAAAGCCCGACTTGCCGCCCCCCACGATCATGACGCGCTGGATGTTCGTATACTTCCCGCGCTCGAAGACCTTCTTCGACATGCCCTCGATGTGGTCGCGCTCGCCGACGATGTAGAGGTCGTCCTCTGCCTCGATGGTGATGGGGCAGCCTTTGGCAGGGATCATGACCTTGCCGTTCCTCGACACGGCGGCGACCGTCACGTTGCCGAGCACGCGCGTGGCATCCTCCGTCGTCAGCCCCACGAGCTTCGGCATCTGTCCGGCGAGGAACTCGAGCATCGAGATCTTCCCTGCATAATAGATGCCGTTCGAGAGCGTGTACTTTTCGACGAGGTACTTGTGGATCTCCTCCGCGACGGCGAGGTCGGGGTTGACGACGTGGTCGATGCTGAACTGCCGCTTCAGGAAGTCGCGCTGCGCCAGGTGCTCCGGATCCCGGATGCGCGCGATGACCTTGCTGACGCCGAGCGCCTTCGCGATGGACGTGATGACGATGTTCTTCTCGTCTCGATCCGTCGTCGCGATCAGGTAGTCGTACGTGTCGATGCCGAGGTCGCTCAGGAGCGTAATCTCCTTCCCGTTGCCGACCACGCTCATCACGTCCAAGTTTTGCGCGTAGCGGTTGATGGTCTCCTCGCTCTTGTCGATGATGGTGACAGAATGATCCCCCCCCATCAGCAGCTCCGCGATCCGGAGTCCCAGCTTCCCCGCGCCAACGATTGCTATTTTCATGTGCCCTCTGTCGCCCCAAGGACGCTTCTGTACCCGGAGCCCTCCGGGATGTTACAATACTATACAGCAAATACAATAATAAATACGGATTCTATCTTACCACGATGCGCGCAGAAAACAAGTAAAAGCTGCGACGGAGCGACGGAGGACACTATGAAAATCAGACGTATCACCTGCGGCAACCTGGAGACCAACTGTTACATCCTCTACCACAAGCCGGGCGGGGAAGCCTACATCATCGACCCCGGCTACAATTATAAAGAATACTTGGCACCCCTGCGCGAGCTCGGGCTGACCGCGCGCGGCATCCTGCTCACGCACCACCACGACGACCACACGGGCGCAGTCCGCAACCTAAAGCGCGAACTCGGCTGCCCCGTCTACATCCACCGCGAAGAGCTATCCTACTACAAAGGTGAGGCAGACGAGATCCTCATGGGCGGCGAAACCCTTACGCTCCCCGCCGAAGATGGCGCGGGCGCGGCGGCGGAGACCATCCTGGTTCAGCACACGCCGGGGCATACGGCGGGCAGCGTCTGCTTCTACGCGCCGAAGAGCCGGGTGAGCTTCACCGGCGACACCATCTTCAACGTGGATCTGGGCTATACGCACTTCCCCGGCGGCAGCGCAGAGCGCATGCGGAACAGCATCCGAGCCGTCGTGGACAAATGGGACAACGGCGTGACGATCCACCCCGGTCACGGCGACCCTGAGACCATGAAGCGCGTGCGTGAGGTCAACCAGGAGTTCCTGGACATGCTCCGGGACTGACCGGCAAAACGCCAGTCACCGGGACTGACCCGCAAAACCCGGTCAAAATCGAATAATTTCCAGTAATTGACAAACGGAAAACTGTATGGTAACATATGGAAGCATTTCATGGTGCTTCCATTTTTTTGCGTGTGTGAGCAAGTTCTGACAGGATGCCCAACTAATGCGAAAAACGATGGAGCGGAAGGAGGTTCCAAACCATGCCAAAACCAACCCCGAACACACCGCGTGGCGCGCTGGGGCTGCGCGGCGAGCACCTGGCGGCGCGGCACCTCGCCGCCAGGGACTACCGAATCTTGGTGCGGAACTACGAGTGCCGGGCGGGCGAGATCGACATCATCGCCTGGCAGCCCACCGAGCGGACGCTCTGCTTCGTGGAGGTCAAGTGCCGCCGCACCGGCACCTACGGCACCCCCGCGCTCTCCGTGACGCGGGCGAAGCGCCGGCACATCCGCCAGGCGGCGGCATTCTACCTGCTGACGAGCGAAAGCTGGCTGAGGCGGAAGGGCATGCTGACGGAGGACACGTCTATGCGCTTTGACGTGATCGGCGTGCGGGTCAGCGACAAAGTATATGAACTCGAACATTTGGAAGGAGCTTTCTGGGAATGATTGGGCAGGCACAGGAACAGGAATCAAAACATGCGCAGATGCAGAAGCCAAGGCAGGGACAGGAACGGGAGCAAAAGCCCCGGCAGTTTCTGGAGCAGGAGCAGATGCAGATGCAGAATCCAAGGCAGGAGCAGGAATCAAAACAGGCACTGATTCCAGGGCAGGAACGCATACAAAGGCTCGTGCCGGGCGACAGCGGCTACCCACCCCTGCTGCAGTGCATCGACGACCCGCCGAAGCAGCTCTACGCCATCGGCGACATTGCCGCCTTGCAACTGCCCTGTATCGGCATCGTCGGCGCGCGCCGCGCGACGGAGTACGGCAGGTGGGTCGCGCGGAAACTGGCGAAGCGGCTGTCGCAGCAGGGCATCGTCGTCGTGAGCGGTATGGCGGAGGGCATCGATGCCGAGGCACACATCGGCGCGCTTGAGGGCGGCACGCCCACGGTCGCTGTCATGGGCACGGGCGTGGACATCTGCTACCCGCGCTCCAACCGCAGGCTGCGCGAACGCATCGCCGGGCAAGGGCTCATCCTCTCGGAGTACGAAGCCGGCACACCGGCGGCGAAGTATACCTTTCCGCAGCGCAACCGCATCGTCAGCGGGCTGTCGCGCGCCGTCGTCGTCGTGGAGGCTGGACCGTCCAGCGGCTCGCTCATCACGGCGGAGCTCGCCGTGCAGCAAGGGCGCGAGGTCTACGCCGTGCCGGGCAACATAAACCGCCGCATGAGCCTCGGCTGCAACAAGCTCATCCGCGACGGCGCGCGCCCGCTCGTGCTCCTGGACGACATCCTCGCGGACATGGGCATTCGTCCCATGCCGGATCTTGCCGAGACGGAAGGGCTCGGCGACGACGAGCGGCGCGTCTACGAAGCGCTGCGCCGGCACGGCGAGCTCTTCGTGGACGACGCGGCACGGTTGCTGCGGCTTCCTGCCCCTTCCGTCTCAGCGGTCTGCACCCTGCTCGAGATGAAGGGGCTGATCGCCTTCGAGCAGGGGCGGATGTTCCCGATCGCATAGCCGGGAAGACAGCCCGGCATAGCTGGAACAGATTATTGGGATTGTTCTTTTATTGAAAGGAGACGCACATGCATGTGCAAAGACATTCGAGATTGCTCCACAGGGCATTCGGCATCATCCTCTGCCTGGTTCTGCTGTTCGGGCTGTACCCGGGGGGGATTCCGGCGGCACACGCCGACGCTACGGCAAAGATCTACCAGGAGGGCGATGGGCTGAGCGTCAACAAGATGTCCGCGCCGCTCTATTT
>JAITHG010000142.1 GCA_031280075.1 Eubacteriales Family XIII. Incertae Sedis bacterium
CACGCAAATATCGCTGTGAACGTATTTGTGCTGGCATCTTTGTTGGCTGGATCACAGCTTATCGATGCGGCAGCCCCTTCGCTGTCGGCCTGCCTGCTATACCCCAACCTTGCATTCGCTTCCCGGAGCGGGATGCTGGAACGGCTCACATCACCTGCCACAGAAGACGCATGTTTCGCGCTGGCGGCGTTTGCCCCCCCCATATTCGTCATTGTCGCCGTTTTCGTTTCCTGTCTGCTGAAGGCAGCCAGAACGGATCATGATTGAGAGGAAAGCAGCATGATTGAAGTCGTCAATATTTCAAAGACCATCAAGAAACAACGTGTCCTGGACTGCATGAGCCACCGATTTGAGCGTGGAAGGATCTATGGTCTCTACGGTGAGAACGGGTCGGGAAAGACCATGCTGCTCAGGGCGCTCGCAGGGCTCATCCATGTCGACGAAGGTCACATCAGCGTGGATGGGCAGCTTTTGCACAGCGACATCTCTTTCCCTGAAAAACTCGGACTGGTCATTGAAGACATGGGAATGCTGCCGCGCTTTACAGCATACGAGAATCTTTCGATCCTTTCAAAAATCAAAAAGGAATATGGAAAAGAGGATATCTCGAATGCGTTGCGGCGCGTCGGGCTTGACCCCTGCTCGAAGAAAAAAGTGAAAGCGTTCTCACTTGGCATGAGGCAGCGCCTGAATATTGCACAGGCAATTTTCGAAAAACCGGACATCCTACTTTTGGACGAACCCACGAACGCGCTTGACGAAGAGGCCGTGCAGACCATATATCAGCTTCTGAAAGAGGAACAGGCGCGCGGCGCAGTCATTGTGGCAGCCACACACCACCGAGAGGATCTGACCGCCCTGTGCGACGAAACCATCCGGATTTCCAGCGGCAGGCTTCTGGCGGATGCGGCGCAGGAGGCGCAGGGTCGATGAAAGCGGTGCAAAAACAGATCCCTGTGTTGATCGCCCTTTTCGTGATCGTGTGCGGAGGGTATCTCGCAGCGGGGATCCTAGGGCAAGATGCTGCGGACAGCCGGAAAGACGAAGCCGGGCAGGTGTTTGCCAGGCGGATGGGGGAGGTGGAACTGCAGGCTGAACACGAAGCGCATGCAGATGCACTGCGCCAAATGCACGCGACAACGCGCGTCCTTGACACAGCCTTCCAAGAAAAGATCTCTGACCGGACAAGGTATCTTTCCGAGAATGCCTCCCGATATTCCTTGGGAACACAGCAGTCCGACGAGGATGCATTCTTCCTCGCCCTGCGGTATAGCAGTTACATCCTGCAGGCGAAACAGCACATCCAGTCCTCTGGCACGAACCCGCAGGGACAGCCTCCCGCCGACCAACTGACGCCTGGCATCAACAAAATACACAACTGCCTCGTCGAGATGGCGAGGGGGGAAGGAAAACGGGGGGAGGCGCTGCCCACAGCAATGGAAGTCTTGGCGGAAGAGCTCCAGAAGGATATGGAGCATAAAAAGGCGACCTTTCTGCGCGCGATCGAAGAGATCATGGGGCAGAACCATGCATAGGCGGGGGTTTGTCATCCTGGTGGCAACCGCCGCGACTACTATCGTCCTGCTAGCTGTCGGCTTGTGTTGGTTCAGCATGAACGACCCGATGCAAGAGGAGGAGAGGGCGACCTATGCCAAATTCGCACAACAGCAGGAGACGATTTCCAAGGCGATTGACGACGCGGAAAGAACCAAGGCAGACATTGCCGGCGGCACGGTGACACAGGGCGCTGTCCAGCAACGCATTGCAGAATCCCTGCCCCCGATCCTCCGTGCCGATCTCGGCGACGACACTGCACTTCAGGATCAGGGGACGCTCTACTGCTGTTATTACTTGCTGATCTTGACAGAGATCGTCCAGCCGTCTGACAGCGATGCCGCAAAGCACATGGCAGGCAACCCGATCGCAATGTACGCCGAACGCATGAAAGACCCCCTCTCATCCGGCACAGGCGATGGGCTGCCTGCCAATCTCACAAAAGACATCGAAACGCTCCGCGCTGCCATCCGAAAGGACAGCACGCGCGAAGCGAAGGAGCTTGCACAGCTGCTGTACGCCATGTACGCCGCGTCTGCCGCCCAAAACAACCCTACCCCATCAACAACCGCCGGTTGCTCGTAAAACGGATGCCCGCGAGGATGAAGCACAGCGCTGCCTCGAGCAGGATGACCGCCAAGGGGGCTGCGAAGCTGCCTAGCCCTTCCAGTCCGGGGCGCAGCGCCTGGAACATCCAGTACTGCGGCGTCGCCAAGGCGAGTTTCTGGAACAGCACCGGGGTGTATTCGATGGGATACCATGTGCCGCTGATCAGGCTGGTCAGGGTCGGGATGCCGACGAGCACGGTCAGGACGACGTTGCTGCTCGGCGCGGCGACGCCGACGAGGATGCCGAAGGCGACGACGAAGGCCGAATACGCCCCGAACAGGAGCGCGACGAGCGGCATGGACACGCCCGGATCCGCGCCCGACAGGGCATAGGTGATGAGGCAGGGCGCGAAGATGACGAGGCTGAGCAGCATTCCGATGGCAGCGATGGACAGGACATAGCCGGGCGCGCGCACCCTGCCCGCGCGGACGCGGCGGTACGTCCCACCCAAGCGGTCTTCGAGCAGCATCGTCGAGATGCCGATCGCCATGATGAAGCTGAAGAAGGTGAGGAATCCTGCCATGGTCTCAAAGCCATCGCGGTCGGCCTCCCGTTTCAACAGCGCTGCGTCCTTGCCGGATTTTTCTACCACAGGCATTTGGCCTGCTGTGTCCGCGAGCAGGGACTCCAGCGCCGCCGCCTCGTCCGGTGCGCCCTGCACCGACGAGGCGAGCGCCGAGAGGGAGCCCATGTACACGTCGATGTAGCCACGCAGGAAGGTCTCATTCGCATAATCGTCCATGAAGGTCAGCACGACCGGCTTTTCACTGCCGGAGAGCAGCCCGTCCATGAAGCCCTGCGGGACTTCGAAAATGGCGGACACGCGCTTGTCCACGAGCGCCGAGTCGAGCTCGCCCGTGTCGTCCGACCGGACTAGCCTGCAGTCCAGGTCGTCCGTGAAATAGCGCGCGAGGTCTTTGGATGCCGCGCTGCCGTCTCGGTCGACAAAGCCGATCTCGATCCGATCCAGCGCATACTGTTGCGAGCCTGCTACCTGGATGACGAGCAGGCTGACGGCGACGGAGATCGCCACGGCGATGAGCAGGACGGTCTTCCCGCGCTGCAGCCCGCAGACGAAGAGTGCACGGAAGCTGTTCACAGGAGCACCTCCTTTCTTTTGACAAAACGAGCGCCGACAGCAGAGGCAGCCGCGACAACACAGGCGCAGACCGCCATGACGACCAGCAGCTTCCCTGCCTTCCCGAACAGCGTGAGGTCGAAGGCAGCCTGCTGCGCGATATGCATGGGCAGGTATTCCGAGATGCCCGGGATGGAAATGTCCTTGTAGAACGTGCCCGACAGGAAGAGCAGGATCCAGAGCACCCCCATGAGCGGCATCATGGGATTGACGCGCAGCACCATCCCCAGCAGCATGCAGACGGACGTGAACGCCAGCCCCAGCAGGACGAAAAAGGCGAAGAGCAGCAGGTCGCCCTGCCAGGTCGCTGTGTATTTCGCTCCGAAGGCGAGGGTGGAGAACAGCATGATGAGGGCAGGCGACAGGATGTTCTGCGGCAGGAGGCTGAGCACGGTCTCGAGGTAGATGCGCGTCTTTGCGCGGGGCGAGGCACCCACGCGGCGCAGCGTCCCCTCCCGGCGCATCGAGTACACGTCCACCGCCCCGCCGATGCCGCTGCCCATGAAGGCGATCATGACGACGATGGTCACCGCATAATAGTCGAGCATGCTGCGCGTCACGCCAAAGTCCCGGTCTGCGGTCAGCCCGTTGGCAGTGCCGGTGGCAGCGTCCGCCCTGCCCTGCATGATCACCGCAAGCTGCTGCGGGTTTGTCCGCGCGATGGCGGAGAGGGCGGCATACTCGCGGGCGAAGCCCTGCGCGATCATCGTGACGGCACGGTTTTTGATGGCATCCGACCCTTCGTAGACGGAGGCGCGCAGCGGCGAGGCAAAGCGCAGAACACAGTCCGCGTCGCCGCTGTCCACGCGGGCGGTGGCTACATCGAAGCCGGATTCATGCACCTCGATGCCCCCGCTGCCGCCCAGCCCGTCGAGCAGGGCATCTACAGCGGGTGCATCCTCCGCGCCCTCCTCGCGGCAGACTTCGATGCGAATGCTGCCGACCGGTCTGTCCCCGCCGGGATTGTCCAGGCTGGAGAGCATGCTGCCGAGGATGAGCACGAGGACGATGGGGAAGATAAAGGAGAAGAACACGCCGGAGCTGTCGCGGAACAGCTCGCGCACACCGCGCAGAATGAATTCGAACATTACTGCCGCCCCCTTCCTGTCCGCTGCCCGCGCCGCCCGTGCCGCCTGCCGGACGCGTCGGCCGAGTCGGAAGCCGCGTCCGCGACCTCCGCACCGGCATGCAGTTCGTTGCCGGTCAGCGCGAGGAAGGTCGTCTCCAGGTTGGGCGCTTCCTCTGCCACCGTGCGG
>JAITHG010000255.1 GCA_031280075.1 Eubacteriales Family XIII. Incertae Sedis bacterium
CGGGATCCTCAGTGGTCTTGGCGATCGATGTCATTCCGATGATGGCATTCATCGGCGTGCGCATCTCGTGGCTCATCTGGGCGAGAAAGGTGCTCTTTGCATGACTCGCCGCCTCCACCGCTTTTTTCTCGTTGATGAAAAGCCTGTTAATAATGCCGATCGCCAGACCGATGAACGAGCCGGAGATGATAAAAGCGAGCCAGCTGTCGAGGTACTGCTGCTGAAGATCCAGCATGACGATACACTCAGGGTGTGTTGCATTGAGCCAGTAGCAAAAGCCTACCGCACAGAAAAACGAGGCGAACGCGACGATGCGCCACTTGCCATAGGAGAGCATCACGATGACGACAATGCAGAGGACGAAGTAGGCGGACACACCGCTCTGCACGCCTCCGTTGAAAATGAACACCATGGGGAAGAGGACATCTACGAAGACGAAGAGCGTCAGTAGCGCCCAGAGCTTGTACCGCTTGCTCCGGTTGGAGCAGTAGAGCATCAAAAGGAGCAGACCAAGCATGAGCAGTTTGATTGCCCAGATGAGAGGGCTTGCCCCCTCGATGTGGTGGCCGATGAGGGAGATGACGGTCGCGACCAACCCCACTGCGCCGATCATGTTCAGGATCCTGCCGGGCAGCGGCAGGTCGTTTGTAAAAATGTACCGATTCAATAATCGAGTGATCGTGCCAATCATAGTGCCCTCTATTGTCTGTCCAGTCCAGTTGTTCGGACGGGAAATTCCCCCGCCCGGGACGACCCGATGAATCCGCCCCGAGTAAGGGCTCTTCGGTCTGTCCGGAAGAGCCACAAGTATATTTTACCCGAAAAAGAGGGAGTGAACCAAGAAATGCTCCAATCACCGGCAAAAATTCCAATGTACGCGAAACAATGGGTTGCGCCGCCGCAAAAATGTTTTGGCTGCGCTTGGGATGGAAATCGGTTGAAACGCCGTTAGGATATGTTATATTGAGGCACCGGAGGATGTTTTAGGAACGGAGGAGACAGCACCATGAATCCATACCCTCATTTGTTCACGCCCGTGACAATCCGCGGCATCACTTTGCGCAACCGGATCGTCTCCACACCCAACCAAACGCGCTTCAAGGGCATGGAAGAAGCGGCGTACATGGCAGCGAAAGCCCGTGGGGGGGCGGCTGCCGTTGTCCTCGGCGAGTGTCCGGTGAACGAGCAGCGTGTTCGGCAGTCGCACTGCTACACCTTCCTGCCGAACCATGCACACGACATCCGGTACATGGCGGAGGCGGCGGGGATGATACGGGCGCACGGTGCCGTGCCAGGTCTTCAGCTCTACCATCCCGGGATGTACGCCCTGCCGCACCGGGGCGGGGATTCCCTCCCGCCGATCGGGCCCATGGCGCTTGTCAGGGACGACGGCATCTGTGTGGAGGCGATGGACGAGGCGCGCATCGAAGAGGCTGTCGAGGACTATGCCAATGCTGCAGCTGCTGCCGTTAAGGCGGGCTTCGAGTGGGTTCACGTGCAGAGCGGGCACGGATGGCTCATCAACCAGTTTCTCTCTCCAAGAACCAATCAGCGCACAGACCGCTGGGGCGGTTCCTTTGAAAATCGGATCCGCTTTGCACGGGAGGTGTACCGGCGCATCCGCGAGCGGGCTGGTTGGCGCTTCGTGCTCGAGATCCGCGTCAGCGGCGACGAGATGCTGCCCGGCGGCTGCAGCATCGAGGAGATCGCCGACTTCGTCGCCGCTGTGGACGACTGCGTAGACGTGGTCAACATCTCGGCAGGGGTTCACGAAGCGCACGAGACGATCTACCGCCAGTTCGCGCACAGCGGATTCACTCCGCACGGAGTCAACCGCCATCTGGCGGAGACCGTGAAGAAGAAGGGGACGAAGGCACTGGTCTCCGTCGTGGGCGGCATCTCGTCGCCGGAGCTTGCAGAGGAGATCCTCGCGGGCGGGCAGGCAGACCTCATCGGCATGGCGCGCGCCTTGATCGCCGACCCGGACTTCCCCGACAAAGCACGGGCAGGCAGGGCGGAAGAGATCCTGCCCTGCCTGCGGTGCAACAACTGCCTGCTCGGCGTGGGCATCCACGACACGATCCGCTGCGCGGTGAACGCGAAGACTGGCACGGAGCTGCATTGGCAGACCGCGCCCAGACCGGAGGCGCGGCGCAAAGTCGTCGTCGTCGGCGGCGGGCCCGCCGGCCTGCGCGCCGCGATTACGGCAGCGGAGCGCGGGCATGCCGTCACGCTCCTCGAGGCGAAAGACCGCCTGAGCGGACAGATCGCCATCGCGGACTGCGGCGACCCGCTGAAGGAGGATCTGCGCCGCTTCAAGGAGCACCTCGTCGCAAAGCTGTCCCGCCTTGCCGCAGTCGACGTGCGGCTCGGCACGCCCGGCACCGCGGAGACGGTGGCAGCGCTCGCGCCGGACGCAGTCATCTGCGCGGTCGGCGGCACGCCTGTCATCCCGGACATCCCCGGCGCGGACAGCCCGAAGATCTTGCAGGCGGAGGATGCCTATTTCGGCGCAGACCGCATCGGTCACCGTGTCGTCGTCGTCGGGGGCGGTCTGGTCGGAGCGGAGACGGCGTACTTCCTCGCAGCCGAAAAAGGTCGCGAGGTGACGCTCGTCGAGGCGCGGGACACGGTCGGCGACCCGGTGGACTGGCGGCAGACGCTCCCGCTCCTCGAGCGTATGTCGCAAACCGAGACCCTCCTCGTCCGGACGGGGCTGTCCTGCACGGGGATCGACGCGGACGGCGTGACGGTGCGCGGCCGGGACGGCGAAGGCGAAGAAGAATGCATCGGCGCGGACACAGTGATCCTGTGCGCCGGGACAGCGGCGCAGCCGCAGGTTGTCGAAGCACTGCAGGATGCCGCGCCGTGGTTCCGGGCTGTCGGAGACTGCGTGCGCCCCGGCAGGATCCTGGCGGCGACCCAAGGTGCATACTGGGCGGCGATGGACATCCTGTAGCGCGCACTCCGCCCCTGTCAGTCCTGTTCGGCTCTGCCCTGTTCTGCTTCCGCGATCTGGATCAAGTGCCGCTTGAACGCCTCCGCCTGGCAGGACAGGGCGCACTGCTTCTTCGTGATGATGTAGGAGTCATAGATGAAGGGGTCGTCTTCGATCGGCAGGAACACGAGGTTCGGGTCGTCTTGGAGCAGGGGAGGTACGCCCGGGCAGGGGAAGATGCCGCTGTTCATGTCGAGCAGCCTACGCACCCAGATGATATTAGAGATCTCATAGCCGATCTGCGGCACGAAGCCCACCCGTTCGAGCGCCCGCAGCAGTTCGCTCTGGGCGTTGTAGTCCCGATTGCCGACGATGAAGATCTCGCGCTGCAGATCCTGCAGCGCGACACCCCGCCGCTTCGAGAGCGGGTTGTCCCTGTGCACGGCGATGTAAGTCGGCGATTTTTTGACCGGGTAAAAGTCGAACGAGCTGATGTCGCCCTTCGCGCCGATGCACCCGATGTCAAGCCGCCCCCGAAAGACCATGTTCTCGATAGCGCTGTCTGTGGACTCCGTGATGCGCAGTGCCCAGTCGGGGTGCTGCCGCTGGAAGGAGAAGAACAGATCGGCATCGAATTCCTCGAACACGCGGAAAGGGATGCCAAAGCGGATGATCTTCTTCGACGTATGGCGGGCGGGACCCAGCTCGGAGATGGTGTCCTCCGCCATGGAGACGATGCGCGCCGCCTTCTCGAGCAGAGCCTTCCCGTGGTAGGTCAGACTGAGCCCTGCCTTTGTCCGCTCAAAGAGCACGCAGTCCAGCTCATCCTCCAAGTTCCGGATCGCCTTGCTGATCGCCTGCTGGGACAGGTATAGTTTTTCGGATGCACGTGCAAAACTCTTTACTTCCGCGACGACGATGAAGTAGTGCAGCTGCCTGATTTCCATTCTCTCACCCTCCATGGCCAAGCCGTGGCATCTCTCTATATTATATATGATATATATGATTCGTACAGAAATCCGATGGGCAGCAAATTTTTTTTGCGCTGTAGCAACTATCTTTTCGAGCGGCGTAGGGCGTTTTTCCTTGCAATCGCGGTGCGCATATGCAAGACTTTATGCAAATGGAGAAGCGTTTCACTCGTGATGGCAGTACAAGGTGGAAACGACAAGGAGGAAAGTGAAATGAAACGTAGATATCTGGCAGTGATCCTCGCAGTCCTGCTCATGGTCTGTGCAGCCCTTGCAGGCTGTGGCGGCGGTGGGGACAGCGGCGACAGTGCGGACAGCGGAGACAGCGGCGCTGCGGACGAGCCTGCGGCGGAGACGCCCCCTGCGGCGGAAGGGGAGTGGGACTTCACGGATGCCCCCAAGGTCAATCTCACCTTTGCAATCTACTTGCCTGAAACCGACGCAACGACGAAAGATCTGTGTCGCTACCTGGATCTGGTCAAGGAGTACACGGAGGGCACGGTCGACTATACGCTCTATGCCGGCTCGACGATCGCGGCGGGCAACGAGGAGCTTGACGCGGTCAAGAACGGCCTCGCCGACGTGACCTTCTTCCCGGTGGCATACGGCTCCGGTGCCCTGCCCCAGAGCTTCCTGCTGGAGTACCCGGGGATTTTCTTCAAGAACGACTTTGCTGCATCCCATGCGTTCAACGACTGGTTTAAGGAGATGCAGCCCA
>JAITHG010000027.1 GCA_031280075.1 Eubacteriales Family XIII. Incertae Sedis bacterium
TGATGCCCGGCAGGTCGCCGCCGAAGAGGTCGGTCGGCTCGTAGTGCGCCATGCCGGGGCGCGCCTCGAAGTCGGGCAGCTCGTCCCAGTGCCCGTGCAGCCGCAACCCCATCCGCCCATGCGCGTGGTGCCAGGCAAGACCTTCGAGGACGCGATCCTTGGCGCTGCGCCTGTAGCGGTCGGGAAAGATCTGGTAGAGAATCGCGCCCTTTGCCCAGTCCGGCGTGCGGAAGGACGGGTCGTGCACCGTGAGCTGGAAGGCGGGCGGCTCGTTCAGGTAGACCTTGCCTGTCCCGCTGTTGCCCTGCGGGTGCTCCCCCTGCCCGACGTAGTGTGCGTCCGTCCCGTAGCAGACGACGCTCCCGTCGGCCAGGCGCACGCTGAACCAGTACCAGAGCACGGCAGGCTGCGGCGGCGTTTCGACATGCGCGCTCAAAAACACCTGCTGCGCCCCGCCCGCAGACGTGGGCAGAACGACATCGTCCGGCGACAAGTCGTACTCCCGGATGCCGCCACCCTCGATCACGCTGACCCAGGCATTGCGGAAGCCGAGCCCGACGACAACAAGGGAAAGCCGCACACGCGTGCCGCAGGGCACCGCACCGAGGGGGCTTCGGAACCGCTCCTTCGCGCTGTTGTGGACGATGTTGCCGTCGCTGACATGGATGCCATGGATATGCAGTTCGTTCATTTCGCCTCGCCCTGCCTTCCTCTCATCTCGCCTTATCTCGCCTCCCGGATCGGGCGCATGTGCCAAATCTGTTCGTTGTATTTCTCAATGGTCCGGTCGGATGAGAAGATGCCGGAACACGCCGTGTTCTTCGCGGCGATGCGCGCCCAGCCGCGCGGGTCGCGGTACACGCGCGTCATGCGGTCGTAGACCTCCGCGTAGGAGGCAAAGTCGTGCAGGACGAAGTATCGGTCTGCCTGGTCGCGCCCCGTGTGCAGGAGAGAGGCGTGCAGGTCGCCAAACTGCCTGTCCGCCGGCACGGGCAACGTCCCGTCCACGAGCGCGTCGAGCACGCGGCGCAGGCGGGGGTCGCTCTCGTAGAGGATGCGCGGGTCGTAGCCGAAGCGCTCGAGGCGGCTGATCTCGTCGACCAGGGCTCCGAAGATGAAGACGGCATCGCTGCCGACCGCCTCCGCGATTTCGACGTTCGCCCCGTCCATAGTCCCGATGGTGACTGCCCCGTTCAGCATGAACTTCATGTTGCCCGTGCCCGAGGCTTCCAGCCCCGCCGTCGAAAGCTGCTCGCTGACCTCGGAAGCGGGGATCAGGAGCTCCGCCTCGGAGACCGAAAAGTTCTCGATGAACACGACCTGCATCAACCCCTTCATGGCGGGGTCGCCGTTGACTAGGTCGCCCACCGCACCGATGAGCCGGATGATTTCCTTCGCCCGGTAGTAGCCCGGTGCCGCCTTCGCCGCGAAGAGCCACGTCGCAGGGAGCAGGGGCGTGTCCGGTGCCTGCTTCTTTGTCAGGTAGAGGTGCAGGATGTGGAGGATCTTCAACAGCTGCCGCTTGTACTCGTGCAGGCGCTTCGCCTGCGTGTCGAACATCGTGTCCGTGACAAGCTCGATGCCCTGCGTCCGGTGCAGGTGGTCGCGCAGCCGCTGCTTGCAGACGCGCTTCACCTCCGCAAAATCGTCGAGGAAGGAAGTGTCGTCCAGCAGCCCGCCCACGCGCGCAAACTCCTGCCAGTCGCGCAGGAAGCCGTAGCCGTCCAGGCGCTCTGCCAGCAGACGCGTCAAGGGTTCGTTCGCCTTCGCGAGCCAGCGCCGCGTCGTGACACCGTTCGTGATGCCCGAAAACTTGTCCGGGAATAGGATGTAGAAATCGCGGAAGGTGCGTGTGCGGATGATCTCGCCGTGCAGCTGCGACACGCCGTTGACATGCCCGCAGACCGCGATGCACAGGTTTGCCATGCGGATCTCCCCGTCGCCGATGATGGCGAGCTCCGCGAGTTTGCCCACGTCGCCGGGCCACTTCTCCCATATGCGGTCGCGGAATTTCTGATCCATCGTCTCGACGATGCGGTGGATGCGCGGCAGGAGCGTCCGGAACATGTTTTCGTTCCAGCGTTCGAGTGCTTCTCCCATTATGGTGTGGTTCGTGTAGTTGAACATGCGTGCGGCGATGTCCATCGCCTCGTCCCACTGCATCCCTTCCTCGTCGATGAGGATGCGGATCAGCTCTGGGATTGCCACCGTCGGGTGCGTGTCGTTGATCTGCACGCAGTAGTGGTCGGGCAGCGTATGCAGATCGCCGTAGTGCGCCTTGTGGCGATGCACGAGGAACTGCATCGACGCTGAGGACAGGAAGTAGAACTGCTTGAGCCGCAGCTGCCTGCCCTGCTCGTGGTTGTCCTCCGGATAGAGGATCTGCGAGATGGACTCGACGAGGGCGCTCTCCTCCATGGCGCGCACGTAGTCGCCACGGTTGAAGTGCTGCATGTCGATCTCCTTGCGAGCACGCGCCGACCACAGGCGCAGCGTCGCGGGCATGCGGCTGCCGTAGCCCATGACCGGGTAGTCATAGGGCCACGCCGTCACCGAGGTATAGCCGTGGTGCTCGACCGCAAGCCCATTCTCCGACCACATCTCGTCGATCCAGCCCCCGAAGCGAACCTCGACGCGCTCCTCCGGGCGGGGCACCTCCCAGACCGTCCCGTCCCCGAGCCAGTTGTCGTCTTCCTCCACCTGCTCTCCACCGACGATCTTCTGCCGGAACAGCCCGTGCTCATAGCGGATGCAGCAGCCGGTGACGGGCAGATCCAGCGTCGAAAGGCTGTCAAGGAAACAGGCTGCCAGCCTGCCGAGACCGCCGTTGCCGAGCCCCGCGTCCGGTTCACGCTCCTCGATGTCCGAAAGGCTGAAGCCCAGCTCGGCAAGCGCCTCGCGGTAGTCGTCCAGAAGGGACAGGTTGATCATGTTGTTCACGAGGGCGCGCCCCATGAGGAACTCCGCCGACAGGTAATAAAGACGCTTCGCGTTCTGCGTCTGCACCTGCTTGTTCGCGTCTGCCCAGACATCCAGGATATGCTCCCGCACGGATGCCCCGACCGCCTTGTACATCTCATCCATCGACGCGCTGTCCAGCGTGACACCGTAGCTGCGTTTCAGGATGCGCTCCACATCCTTTTTGATTTCCTCTTTTGTAACGGTTCCGGTCATTAATTCTCTCCAATTGACTGTAGCGATGGTTCAAGACCCGTTGCCCATCAGGACAGCGAGCGGTACAGCTGCCGATATTTCTCCGCAGATGTCAAGAAACGATTGTCTTTCAGCATAGCATTTTTCTTGAGGATCCTCAAGGCTGCCTTGTCGCGGTAGACCTGCAGGGCGTAGCGGATGGTGTGCAGCATGTCGTGCGCGTTGTAGTCCCGGAAGGAAAACCCGTCGCCTTCCTTCGTGTACTCGTTCCAAGGCTGTACCGTATCCGCCAGCCCGCCTGTCTCCCGGACGATGGGAAGCGTCCCGTAGCACTGGGCGATCATCTGCGAAAGCCCGCAGGGTTCAAATTGCGAGGGCATGAGGAGGAAGTCCGCACCCGCATAGATTTGCCGCGCAAGCGCCTCGTCGTAGCCAAGCCGGATGCCTGCCTTGCCTGGGTATTTGCCCGCGATGTAGCGGAAGAAGCTTTCATACTCCCTGTCACCCGAGCCGAGCAGGACGAAGCAGAGCTTTTCCGCAAGCAGCTCCTCCAGGACAAAACGCACGAGGTCGATGCCCTTCTGCTCTGTGAGCCGCGTCACCATGCACAGGATCGGGTCGTAGAGCCTGCCGCCGAGACCGAGGGTGCTGCGCAGCGCCTTCTTGCTCTCCCATTTGAGGCGCATGGTGGAAACGCTGTAGCCGCGCACGAGGGCAGGATCGCCCGCCGGATCGAACTCCTCTTCGTCGATGCCGTTGACGATGCCGCTCAGATCCGCGCCGCGCGCGTGCAGCGCCCCGTCCAGCCCGAAGCCCTGCCAGGCATCCTGGATCTCGCGGGCGTAGGTGGGACTGACCGTCGTGACCCGATCCGACCAAAGGATGGCCGCCTTCATCATGTTTGCGCAACCGTCCGCTTCCACGCCCGAAGGCGTGTAGTACCGGGAGGGGATTCCCAGGTAGTCGTGCATGAGCCCGAAGTCCATCTTGCCCTGGAACTGGATATTGTGAATGGTGAACACGGATTTCACCCCCGCCAGCCCCGTGCCCTCGTACTGCGTCTTCAGCAGCATGGGGATCATGCCCGTATGCCAGTCGTTGCAGTGGATGACATCGGGAATCCACCCGATGTGCGGCAGCGCGGCGAGGACGGCGCGGCAGAAGTAGAGGTACTGCTCGCTCTCCGCGTCGCCTCCCCGGTAGACGGCATCGCCGAAGTAGTCCTCGCAGTCGATAAAGTAGTAGGGGACGGCACCCACCTGCGCCTTGAGAATCCCGAGGTATTTCTCGCGCCAGCCCAGCTTGACGCTCGTGCTGGCTACAGGCACCAGATCCTTTTCGTGCTTCTCCTTGACAACGCGATGCAGGGGAATCATGACCGCGATATCCTCGCCGAGCTTCTCGAGCGCCTTGGGCAGCGCTGCCGCAACATCGGCAAGCCCGCCCGTCTTGACGTAGGGCAATGCCTCGGATGCCGCAAGCAGGATCTTCAAACGACCGCCCCCTTCCGGATGACCATGGGGAACTGCTCGTTGCCGACGAGGCGCGTGCGGTTGCGCACCACAACGTTCTTGTCGAGGATCACGTAGTCGAGCTCCGCGTTGTCGCCTGTCTCGGTGCCGGGCAGGATGATGCTGTTGCGCACGGTCGTACCCTTGCCGACATAGACACCCCGGAACAGGACGCTGTTCTCGACCTCGCCCTCGATGATGCAGCCGTTCGCGACGAGGCTGCCGCGCACTTGCGCGGTGGGCAGGTAGCGCGCGGGCACCTCGTCCTTGATTTTCGTGTAGATATGGTTGTCGGTGTCGAAGAGCATGGTGCGCACGTCCGCCTTCAGCATGTCCATGTTCACCGAATAATAGGCGGCGACATTGTGCATGCGCCCGACGTAGCCCTTGTGCTCCCACGCCATGACCTTCAGCCGATCCAAGTTGCCTCCGATAAGGTGCGCGGCAAAATGGTATTCGCCACGAGAGATGCACTCATCCACCAGGCATGCCAAAATGTCCTTTCTTATTATATAAGTGTCCATCGAGAGGCAGTCTGAGGCCGTGGCGGAGAGGTCGTGCTCGACCTGCGTGACCGTCCCCTGCCGACCGATGCGAAACCGCACGTCGTCGTAGCGCTCGCCCCGGTACGGCTCTGCCGAGAGCCGGTTGTAGAGCACCGTGACATCCGCGCCCTTTTCGATGTGGTAATGCAGCGCTTCCTCGTAGTTCATCGTGTAGACGGTGAACGATCCGGACATGATGCAGTATTCCTGTTTTGCCCGCATGATGTAGTCCATCGATGCCTTGAGCGCCTCGACAAAGCCGCGGTACGTGCCGGGGTTGCCGGCGAGCGAGAAGGGGGGCATGAGGAAAAGCCCGTCGCTCTTACGCGAGAGATCCCAGGACTTGCCCGAAGCCAGGTGATCCATGAGGGAATTGTAGTTTCGCCCCGTGATGACGGCGACGTTGCGGATGCCGGAATTGACCATGTTGGACAGAACGAAGTCGATGACGCGGTAGCGTCCCGCGATAGGCAGCGCCCCAACAGCGCGTTTGTCCACCAGTTCCCGCAGGTTGAAGACCTGCTGTCCGGCAAAGATGATGCCAAGTGCCTCGCCGATCATGAGCGCACCTCCTTCCTCTTCTTGTCTGACGCTGTCGGTGCAGGCGTTTTTGGAGCAGACGCTTTCGGTGCAGGCACTTTCAGGGCAGGCGCTTTCCGAACAGGTGCCTTCCGGACGACCGCGCCCTCCTCCACCTGCTTCCCCGCTTCGACGCGCGCACCCGCGCGGACGACCGCGCCGCTGCCGACGACGGCGATCTTCCCCTTGTCCGGGTTTTTCGCCTCTTCGCCGATGACTGCCCGGCTCCCGACGGTCACGTGCTCGTCAAGGATGCTCATGTTCACGTGACTGCCCGCGCCAATGCGCGTCTCCGCCATGATGATGCTGTCGCGGACGACGGCTCCCTTCTCCACCGTGACACCGCTCGAAAGGATGCTATGCTCGACTTTCCCGTAGATGTGGCAGCCCTCGCTGACCATGCTGTTTGCGACTTCCGCGCCTGCGTCGATGTAGTGCGGCGGCTCGTTCGGGTTGCGCGAGAAGATGCGCCAGGGCTCGT
>JAITHG010000308.1 GCA_031280075.1 Eubacteriales Family XIII. Incertae Sedis bacterium
GGAGGGGCAGCGGCGCTATGTCGAGAGCCTGTCTGCATATAAATAAGCATTGCAGTATTGGGCATAGAATACAGCAGCGCGGCAGAGGGTTTCCCTGCCGCGCTGTTGTCTGTAAAACATCAGTGATTACGCACGATTGGTGAGACGCCGAAAACCCAAAGGTCAGCAGCCATTTGGCAGCTGTCAGGAAGAATTTTGGCGGCCATTTTTCAAGTGACAGCGCAAGAAGGGCAGACATCGACAGGCACAGGGAGGCGGCTTGCGCTCTCGGGGCGCGGCTGTCCCTTTCTACGGCACGGCGGTGGCATCTATCGCAGGCTGGAGGGTGGCACAAAGTCCGTTTCTTTGACCTATCTCGTCGGTTTTTTCTTTGCGCGCAATTCGGATTTGACCATCCTTATGATCTCGGCGCTGTTCATTACGGCGAGGATACGCTGAATCGATTCTACCGGAAGGTCATACACCGTCAGCTTTGCCGTGTACAGGTTCGGCTCAGCGACGGCTTGGTATATCCTCACGAGCTGTATCGCCAGATTGTTCATGACCGCCATGTTGTGGACGGCGTTTTTGTCTGTGAATCTGATCCGGTCCTCATAAAGGAAGGTGTCCTTTTCCTTGTGCAGGTCGTTTTCGATCATCCAGCGCCCCTCTATCGCCTCACAGATCAGCTCTTCGTTTATGGTGTTCGTGATAAAGCAGCGTTTGCAGACGCTCTTGCCGGCAGAAGACGTCATCTGCACAAAAGCCTTCATCCCGGTGAAGCCGTCAGTTGCATAGCCTTTCGGCAAAAGCAGGATATCGACAATGCGTTTCTCCCGTTCATGGCGATGGACCTTTTCGGGGGTCTTGTTGAATCGGGCGCATATCTCTTCGAGAAGAAGGGGCTGGTTGTCTTTTACCGTGAGTACATAAACGCCTTTCTTGTTGTGGATGATCGATGCGGTCTTTTTCTGGCAATGCATCGCATCGGCGGTGACGACGGTCTTTTTCAGGTTCATCTTCTCGAGGATGTGCTGCCCTACGGGAATCTCGTTTGTCTTTTTGTCGATCGGCTCGCTGTGTATGCAGGTAAAAAGCCCGCAGTCGTATACGTTGAAGACATGCTGGTTTGCCTTGGGGCTCTTCGTGTCGTCCGCCCGTCCGCTCCCGTTGACAGACTTCCCGTCCATCGCCAGGTGCCGATATGTGCCGCTTTTTCTGATCTCGTCTTCAAGGGACAGGAGAAACTCATAGAAGCGGTTGACGGTCTCCTCGTAAAGGGCGTCTGCGTCAAGTGACATCATCACTCTTCTGATCGTGTCATGGCTTGGGCATTGCCCATCTTTTATCAGCCCGTACCTCTCGTACAGCCTCCGGTTGATTTTGATATGGACGGCTATCTCCATGAAGCAGTTCGTGCGCTTGGAAAGCTTTACCCAAAAGACGAGGAAGAGGATGTCGGCAAGCCGGTAAGTGACCTTGCCCTTCATCCTGAGGTCTGGGATGTTGTCAAAGATGTGGACAAAGTCTATCTTTGAAGAGATTGCCAACATCTCATCTTCGGAGATGTCGATCTGTGCAAACGCCTCGGTGATTACCGCCATTGAGTCCAAGATTGCCTTACCCATGCTTCAAGCCGCTCCTTTCTATTATCTCGCGTGCCTCATCTGGAATCCGAGGCTTTGCTGCGGGATTTGCGGGGTCTATGACGCAAAGAAACATAAGTGCTGTCAAGTCTCTTTGCTCGTCTTTGTCAACAATGGCGCGCTCCAGCAGCTTTCCCACCTTGGTCGAGATCGCCTTGATGCGGGATTCGTTAAGCGTTGCTGCCCTGCGGATAAGCTTGTCTGACCTGCCCTGTGAGAGATAGGTAGCCTTGATGAAGTGAGGCTTGACGCTGCCGAACATGAAGTGGATGATCCCAAGCACAATCACGTCGTCTTGCGCCGAGTTGTTGAAAGAGGAACGCTCAAGGGTCCTTTTGAAGTTCGCAAGGATAAGGCGGCTTAAGCCGAACTCGACGAAGGCGGGGTTTGTGGAGGCAGTTCTCTTCGGTATGAATCCGTCCTTTTCGGTGATCATGCCCAGGTATTCCTGGACAGATTTGGGGTGCGATCCTTTCACATATACCGACGTGCACCTGTATAGGCCATACCCGTCACGAACCTTGCGTATCGTGTGGCCTTTTGTGCGGTATCTCTCTGCCCATTGCGGGTACTCGATCCTCTTGCTCATGAATATAGTATATATGTATACACTATATTTGTCAAGAGCCCACCGGGCATGCCGCAGCTTGGCAGCCGATTTCGTGCGTAATCACTGCTGTCTTGCCGAATCTTTGGTTCCGAGGGAACAATATGGTATGCTATAGGCGGATGACATGCAGAAGTTGCGCATACTGACGCGCATGGGGAGGTTTTCGACCATGGCTCGTGAAAGCCGGGACGCATATGGTGTGGACTACGGGTCTTTTCCCGAGAAGACCCTCATGTCACCGGAATTATTCTTTGAAGAACTTTCCGAAATCATCATTGACCACTATATTGACACGGTGGAAGGGACCCCAGACATCTGCGCGTTTTCATATGGATCGGGCAGATATCTTTTTGACTGCTGCGGGCACGAACTCACGGAGGGGGAAGACCGTACCATTCTCGCTTTCGCCTGTCCCCAAAATCCGAAGAACCCGCGCGATGATGCTTATCAGCGGGGGTATCCGATTCCGGGAACGTGTGCAAACCGCTTACTGGATCGCGGCCATTACATCCCGCATACCGGAGGCGGCTTGTTCGGTCCAAACCTGTTCGCCCAAGACCGCGTACTCAACCGTGGATGGAGTGAGGAGGGTCGCCAGTTTCGTGAAATGGAGACGCTGGCAGTCACAGACCCGGACGCGTGGTACTTCGTCCGCCCTTGTTACATCGACAACAGCGCATTCCCGTATCTTCTCGAGGTTGGCTTGCTTCAAGGTGGCGAATTGACAGTCAAGAGATTCAGGAATCGGTTTGACGCAGCGGCGCTTCCTCGTGGGATTGGCACCGCTGCCACACTGGAGGCTCTGTTGCCGGCAATGTCCGCGAGTCAGTTTGGAGCCCTTGGCGAAGAAACTGTCGCCGTCTGGCTGGAAAAAGACTGCGATGCTATCATAGTCTCCATGGGCGACGCAACCATGCCGCGCACACAGCATCTGCAGGATCTGGATCTTGTTGCAATCCTGGGCGAAGAATTGATTTGCTATGAGGTCAAAACGAGGTATTTATCAAAAGCGGCTGGTCGGCTCACGCGCAAAGGGAACCTCCGGGCACCACGCGTCAAGGGTGCGCAAAATTCTGCACGGCAAGCTTCCCAGGAATATCTTGCGCAGAGGCTTGAGACCATCATTGATACAGACCCGGCAGTGTTTGCTGGAGTAGAATCCCGAGTGATTGTAGTGGATCTGAAAGGGATGCTGCTCCAAGCCTTCTGGGTGGACGACCGCGGGCGAAATTTAAAAGCCATGGATCAACCGACCCCCTGCAGAATCCATGCGGAGGGCGCGCTGGAGCGCACGATCGACTATTTCATCGGGGATGGGGTTTGATCTATGGACAGGCAAGGCGAGACACAGAAAAGAACGTCGGGTTTGAAGGGAACGGGAACCGATGATCGCTGCAGGATGCGCCATGCCGATCAGAGGAAGAGCGGGGTTTTCCTGAGCAGGAAATCTTCCAATGGGGTGCCCGTGCTTCCGACGATCAATGCGTATGCCTGTGGGTATTGTTTTTTGAATATCAGGCTGCCGCCCACGTTTTTCACGAGACCGCTCTTCACTTCAATGGCTGTCAGCCTGTCGCCTTTTTTGATGACAAAATCCACTTCGTTGTTCCGCTCGCGCCACCAGTAGACTTCGAAGCATTCTTCTTTGCTGCGGGCAAGGAGGGATGCACCGACTGCGCTTTCGACCAATCGCCCTCTGTCCTTCGGGCTTTCAAGCAGGCGCCGTCTGCCGGTGCCATCCGCATACGTCATCAGGGATGTGTCATACACCATGAAGCGAGGGGGGCTTTTCCGGACGCGGATCTGGCTGCCGGAGTAGTTCATAAGCCCTGTAAGCATATTCGCCTTGTCTAGGAGCTCGAGGTAGTGGGCGAGCGTCACGGTATTTCCTGCGTCCCCAAGCTGACCGAGCATCTTTGTGAAAGACAGTTCCTGCGCGCTGTACCCGGCACCGAGCATGAGCAACGAGCGCAACAGGGCAGGTTTCCGAACTTCCTCCATGAGCAGGATGTCCTGTGAAATCGTCGGCTCCACGATGGACATGCCCATATACCGTGCCCACCGATCCTCGTCGCCTATGAGCGGGGCAGCGCCCGGATAGCCACCGAAGAACAGAAACTCATCCAAGCTGTATCCGAACGCCTCCCTGCATTCCGCATAGCTCCAATGCGGAGAATACAATACTTCAAATCTGCCCATCAGGGATTCGCCCAGCCCTTTTTGCAACAATAACGACGACGAACCCGTAAGAAGCACTTTCAGCGGGATGCGAAGCCTGGTGTCTTCATCCCATAGAAGCTTGACGATGGACGACCATTTCCCGACCTTTTGGATCTCGTCAACCACAAGAATCGCCTCGCCGGATTGTGCAGACGAGCGCGCCCTCTCCCACTCGTTGCGAAGCCATTCCGCCGATACGAGATTTGGATCGTCCGCACTCACGAAATGCTTCGGGATCGACATATCCTCAAGGGCTTGCAACACAGCGGTCGTTTTCCCAGTCTGCCTTGCGCCGACGACGATCTGAATGAACTGGCGAGGCTCCCGGAGCCGCTGAACGAGTTGTGGTACCAGTGCCCTGGTGAACATAGAACGCCCTCCGCACGATTTGCGCAATACAGTTTACTCAATACGATTTACTAATTACTCATTATACTGCTTTCTCCGTGAAAATCAAGGGCGAAGCGTGGTGGTCTGAAAGGGATGCTGCTCCAAGCCTTCTGGGTGGACGACCAAGGGCGCAATTTAAAAGCCATGGATCAACCGACCCCTTGCAGAATCCATGCGGTGGGCGCACTGAAGCGCATGATCGACCATTTCATCGGGGATGGGGTTTGATCTATGGGCAGGCGAGGCGAGACAGAAAAGAACCGTCCCCATTCTGTCTGGGATAAGCGGCAAGCCTCAATAGGCACCCCAGAACTTCACGCTGGTCATCCGGAGGCGCAGGTCGCATTTTAGGCAGCGTTCTGCTTCGTATTGCGCGGTTGCTTTGTCAAGCGTATTGGTTGCGCAGAGAAAGTCATCCGGGTTGTCGGTGTCTGTTGCGGACAGGCGTTCTGCTGCGGGGCGCAGGGGTTCCTTTACTCTGTCCAGTGTGGCGAAGCCGTTCTGTTTGCCCAGTTCGGTCTCCGGGTTGTCGTCCGGGGCGTACTTCTCTTCTAGCCTGCCGCGCCCGCCCAGGTACTTGTCGATCTTGAGGGCGGTCGCTCGCGCGGTGGCGATTGCGCCTACGACGGAGTCTGTGCCTGCCACGCAGTCTGCGGCGGCGAAGATCCCCTTCCGCTCCGTCATGTGCGTGACCGGGTTGCGGTCTAGGTAGCCTGCGACCGTGCAGACGAGTCCGAAACCTTCCGGGATCTCCGGCTTCTGCCCTACGGCGAAGAGGACCGTATCGGCAGCGAGCACCCGGTCGGAGCCTGGAACCAGCTGGATGTCCATGCGCCCGTCTTCATCGCAGATAAACGATGAAACATCCTGCACAGCCACTCCTGTGATCTGCCCTTCGTCGTCCCGGAGAATTTTTGAAAAGCTGACAGCAGGGTGCAGCGACAGCCCTTCGGCGAGCCCCTGCTCGATCTCGTCCTCTGCGGCAGTCATCGCATCCCTTGCTTCGAGGAAGGCGAGCGCCACGTTTTCCGCCCCGAGCCTGCGTGCGACGCGGGCGCAGTCGAATGCCACGTTGCCGCCGCCGAGCACGAGGACGTTCTCCCCGATGGGCAGCGCACTGCCCGCGCGAGCGGCAAGAAGGAAGTCCGTACAGAGGTGCGCTCCGGGCCCCTTCGCCCCGCGCAGCCGAAGCAAGCTCCCGCGCGTACAACCAACCGCCACCAACACAGCGTCAAACCCCTCCGCCAAAAGCGCCCCCGGATCAGCAACCGCCTCGCCCGTGCGCAGCAAAACGCCCGCGTGCGCAATTTCCGCCACGTCCGCCGCCAAGACCTCGCGCGGCAGGCGGTAAGAAGGCACGCCGTAGCGCAGCACGCCGCCCATCTCCGCCCGCGCCTCAAACACCGTGGCAGAATGCCCCAGCAGATTCAGATACCAGCCAGCCGACAGACCGGCAGGACCTCCGCCGACCACGGCGACCCGCCTGCCTGTCTCAGCCTTCCTGTTATAGCCCAGTTTCCAGTTCTGCTGGGTATCTGCCTCCAGGGCGAAGCGTTTGAGGTCGCGGATGGAGACCGCGTCGTGCACCTCCCCTCGCCTGCAGGCACCTTCGCAGGGGCGGCTGCAGACGTAGCCGAGCGAAAACGGAAACGGGACTTTCTCCCGCACGACGGCATGGGCGGCGGCAGGATCCCCCGCGCGGATGAAGCGCAGGTAGCGGGGTACATCGACACCCGCCGGGCAGGCAGCGACACAGGGCAGCAGCGCCTCGCGCCGGCTCTGCCCCGACCCGAACTCATGCCTGTCAAGGATGGCGCCTGTCGGGCAGACCTCTGCACAAGCCCCACAAAAACGGCAGCCGGCATCCGCCAGCAACAGATCCTCCCCATCCGAAACCCAAGCCAGCTGCTCCTCCGTCAGGTCTGCAAAGCGCTCCCGCAGCTCATCGCCAAACGCATCAGCATCCACGCCTACCTCGGGCCCCCCCGCTCTGCCATCCTCGGGCAGCTCCGCTCTGTTGCTATCGCCTCCGGGCACCCCCGCTCTGCCATCCTCGGGCAGCTCCGCTCTGCTTCTATCGCCTACGGGCATCCCCGCATCCACCGGCTCCACGCCGCCACCCTCCGGCACCGCGCCAACCCCAACAACCGTATGCCCCCCGCGCTTCTTAAAAAACAGCACGCCAACCCCGCGCAGCTCATGGCAGGCGCGCATGCAGCGCCCGCACCGGATGCAGCGCCCCGGGTTGTGCAGGAAGATCGGGTTGTCCGTGTTGTCCGGCAGGTTGCGCAGCCGCGCCCCCGCGTGGATGCCGTCGATGTTGATGAACTGCTTGAGCGACTGCAGCTCGCAATTCAAATACTTGACACAGCTGTCGCAGTCCGAAGGGTGCTCCTCCAGCACGCGCCGCATGACCTCGTAGCGCTCCGCACCCACGGCAGCGCTGTCCGTTCGGATCTGCATCCCGTCCAGCGCCTCCGTAATGCAGGACTTCTGCAGACCGTCCATGCCCTCGATCTCGCAGACGCACAGACCGCATGCGCCGATCGGGCGCAGATCCGGGTGCGAGCAGAGGTGCGGGATGTATATGCCCGCCGCGAGCGCGGCATCCAGGACGCTTGCCCCGGATGCCGCCTCGACCGCTTTTCCGTCAATTGTTATCCTTGCCACATTCCTCGCCTAATTCTTTTATTGCCCCTTGACAAACCCGGCGGCGTTCCGCCCGGCGATCTTCCCCGAGTTCAGTGCAAACCCCGAGGAAAGCCCGGACGAGCCTGCGATCGTATAGCTGTCCCCGTACAGCCCGCCCGCGTCAAAGCCGCCTGCGTAGAGCCCGGGGATGACCTGCCATCCCCTGTCCACGACTTCCATGTGCTCGTTGATGCGGATGCCGCCCTTCGTTCCCAGGCAGACCGTGCGACCCTTGATGGCGTAGTACTTCGGTCCCGTGATCGGGCGCAGCCACTGCGGATCCTTCGCGAAGATGTCGTCGTGCCCCTTCGCGCAGCAGGCGTTGTACCCGTCCACCGTCTCCCGGAAGACCTGTGGATCCACACCCATCTTTTCGGCGAGCCCTTCCACGCTGTCCGCCTCCACCACCTCGTCCGGATTTGCCTCGATGTTCGAGCGCACGTCCTCCTCGATGTTCGGAAAGGTCGTGCCGGGAGGGCCGGCCTGCCCCGCGTTCTTGTCCAGCCCCGTCGTCTTGATGCGCTCCAGCACACCCGTGTCGAACACGCGCCAGCTGATGCCGTGAGGTGTCTTGGACGAGACGTTGCCGACCGTCGTGTCGTAGAAAGTCGTCGCCTCGTCCGTGAAGCGCCGCCCGAACACGTCCACCCACAGGTCGGGCTGCATCGACACCGCCTCGAGGTCGTTGTGCTGCGCGAAGTTCGGGCCGAGCGGCCCCATCGAGAACATCTCCAGCACCTCGATGCCTTCCTCGGCGGCATCGAGCTCCCACGCCATGCGGATACCGTCGCCCGTCTTCCCGACATTGCCGACCACGAAGAGATCCTTGCCGAGCGTGAAGCCCGTGTACTTCTTCATCCACTCGGCGTTGTTCAGGTAGCCGCCCGTCCCGATGATGACGGCGGGAGCCTCCGCCTCGAGTTCCTCGCCGCCCGCGTCCGCCAACACGCCACCGATTTTCCTGCCGTCCTGGAAGATCTCCGTGGCAGGGGTCTCCAGCCGGATGTCCACCCCCAGCTCCTTCGCCTTCCGGTACAGGGCAGCCATGACTGCGGAGCCCATGCCCTTGGCGACGTGGTAGGTGCGCGGGCTGTGCGGGAGGTTGATGCGCGCACCGTAGAATTCGATGCCGCAGTCCTCCAGCCATTCGATCGTGGACGCGCTCTCCTCGACGATGGCGCGCACGAGCCGCGGGTTGGCGAGCCAGTGGCTGTAGTCCATGATGTACTTGAATGCCTCGTCGCTCGTGTAGGTCTCGAAGATCTCCCGCTGGAAGTGGCTCCCGACGGCAAAGGTCCCTTCGAAGAAATTGCCCGTTCCGCCGAAGTTCTTCTCCTTCTCGAAGCACAGCACCTTTGCCCCTGCCTGCGCCGCTGACACGCAGGCAGCCAGCCCCGTGGCACCCGCGCCGATGACGATGACATCCGCTTTGATTGTTTCGCTCATGTCCCTCTCCTATGGTTCGCTTGGTTCGCTCTGAGTCACCACTAATTTTTTATAATTATTTATAATTATATCATCCCTGTCATTCTGTTATCCTGCCATCCTGCCAATCACTCTTGATGCCCGTGATGCCCGTCACACGACGACCGCGTTGTGGAAGGCGGAGTAGTTCGCATAGCCGATGCTCTTCGGCCAGTCGCCCGCGTCCCCGATCACATAGGTCTCCGGCACGATCCAGAGCAGCTCGTCAAACCCGTCCGTGTCCGCCTCCACGCCGAAGGCGGTCACGACCGTGTCGGCGGGCAGGACGGAGCGCTTCCAGCCCTTGTCGATGATCTCGACGCCTGCCTTCGTGACCGCCTCCACCTTGCTGCCGCCGACCAGCTTCACGCCGTGCCGCTCCAGCAGCATGAAGAGCATGTTGCGCGTGGCGACGAAGATCTCCGAGGCGAACTCGTCCACCTCGAGCATGTCGACGACCGTCACGTGCCTGCCCTCGTCCATGGCGAGACCGAGCGCACACTCGAGCCCGCTCATGCCACCGCCGCAGACGACGACGTTCTGTCCGGTCTGGGCGCGCCCGCTGTCCACTTCGACCACGTCCGTCACGTGCGGCAGATCCAGCCCCGGCACGGGTGGCTTTACCAGCTTCCCGCCCGTTGCGAGGAAGAGCAAATCCGGCTTCTCTGCGAGGATGTTCTTCGCGGTCGCCTTCGTGCCCAGCCGGATCTTCGCGCCGCAGCCCTCCGTCGTGCGGATGTCCCACGCCGTGTACTGGCGCAAGTCGTCTTTGAACGAGTAGCGGCAGATTTCGGGCAGCCTGCCGCCGAGGCGATCCGCCTGCTCGAAGAGGACGACCTCGTGCCCACGCTGGATCAAGGTCTGCGCCGCCATCATGCCGGCGACACCGCCGCCCACGACGACCGCCTTGCGCTTCCCTGCGGCAGGGCGGATCTCCGCATACTTGCCTTCGTTGCCAAGCTGGGGGCTGACGGCGCACGAGATGGGCTGCCCCGTCGAGGTCGTCAAGTTGCAGACTTGCAGGCAGCGCAGGCAGGGCTTGATGGTCTCCGTCTCGCCGCGCGATGCCTTCTTCAGCATTTCGGGATCGCACATCAGCGCGCGCGCCATGGCGATGATGTCCGCCTTGCCTGCCGCGAGGATGCTCTCTGCCATCTCGACGTTCTTGATGGAGCCGACCGTCGCGACGGGGATGTCCACTGCGTCCCGGATGGCTTCGGCATATTTCACATTATGCATGTATTCATTGTAATAAGGCGGCTGTGTATAAAACTCGTAGCGCCTGTCCACGATGAGCCCGCGGCTGACCACGACCGAGTCGATGTACTGCTGGATGACCTTCAGGAACTTGATCGTGTCCGGCAGGTGCGCCCCCTCCGGGATCAGTTCATCGCCGCTGATGCGGTACTCGATGCCGATGCCGTCCCCGCAGCGCTTCCGGATCGCTTCGAGCAGTTCCACCGCGAAGCGCATCCTGTTTTCGAGCGAGCCGCCGTAGTTGTCCGTCCGGTGGTTGAATGCGGGCGAGAAGAACGAGCCGACTAGGTTGCCGTGCGCCCCGTGCACCATGACCATGTCGAACTTCGCCTTCATGAGGCGCTCCGAGCAGTCGGCGTACTGGTCGATCACGTGGTCGATCTCCGGCTGGTTCATCTCCTTGACATAGCGCATCCGCCCGGGCAGCGGCAGGGGTGTCGCAGCGAGGGCGTAGGGCGTCTTCAACAGATAAGGATCGGCGTTGCGCCCTGCGTGGCACAGCTCCGCCGAGATCTTCGAGCCGTAGCGGTGCGCCATCTCCGAGATGCGCGACAGCCCGCCGATGCACTCGTCGCGCGTCACGCACAGCTCGCCGGGGAAGTCCGTCCCCGTCTCCTCGTCGACGGAGGTTGCGCCGATGGTGATGAGCGCCGCGCCTGTGCGCGCCTGCATGCCGATGAAATCGACATACTCCGTCGTGACCTCGCCATATGCGGTAGACAGGCAGCTGACCATCGGCGAGAACTGAATCCTGTTTTTCAGAGTGAGCTTCCCCACTTTGATGGGGGAAAACACATTGGGGTAAATGGGGTGCATGGCTGCCCTTGCCTTTCTGACGGGGCGAGGGAAGGCGGATCCGCCCTCCCTGCGCCCAGGAAGTGAGGTAGAATGCTATTTATTCCTGTTTCTTTTCCTGCGCCGCCTTGGCAGCGTCCTCACGCTGGTTCTTCGCGTTGCCGATGGCGGCAAGGATCGCGCCTGCCGCGAGCACCGCTACGACCAGGATCTGCCAGCCGAGTAGTGGATTTCCACCCATGTCACTGTCCTCCTCTCGTAGTTGCCGTCAAACGTCCTGATTGAACTTGAACTCCTGCTCTTCCAGATCGACGTAGTCGTCCGGCTCGTGGTACATGCACTTCCAGGCGACGACCCCGACGAGCGCCATGATGCAGACGCCGATGAAGGTCATCAGCACGAATCCCCAAGGAAGCGATACGATAGGTCCCATGATTTGCACCTCCTGTCCTATGCCAGCCCACGGGCCTGCTGCCACTCCAGCTTCTGCTGCTTGTACAGCCTGCAGTAGCCGGGTTTTGCCTTCTTGTCGGAAGCAGCAAGGGCGGCCCCGATGACAAAGGCGAACAGCGTCATGAAGATCGAGTAGTTGTCGCCTTCCATGTGCAGCGAGGCGGTCAGCCCCGGCACGAAGGTCAGCAGGCAGTTGGCGACCCAGCAGATGAGCGTCGTGGCGATGGCGGACATTGCGCTGCGCCGCCAGACGAGCCCGTAGATGAGCGTGACGAAGATCGGGATCTCGAACGACACGCGCCACGTGATGGCGGGGATGACGTTCGGCACGCCGAGGGCGACCACCGTAGCGGTCACGCCGATGATGAAGATCCAGATGCGGACCCACATCGTCTCCTGCTTGTTCGTCATGCTGCGCCCCTTCGTGAAGTAGGGCGTCTGCAGATCCTTGACGATGACGGTCGCGCCCGCGAGTGCGATCATCGCCCAGGACGAGAGCAGGGCTGCGAGAGCCACGCCGATCCAGCCGATGGAGACCCACCAGGGCACTGCGTTCATGGCGAGCCAGACGACACCGATGTTGCCGGCCTCATAGGCGCCTGCAGCGGCGGGCACGGTCTCGACGACCGCCTTCGAGGCGATGCCGAGCCCGATGATGATGACGCCGAACATGACGTTGAAGGGGATCGCGCCGTAAAGTGCCTTCTTGAGCACGCCGATGTTGCGCACGGACACGGCGGACTGCATGTTGCCCTGGTTCATGTTCATGCCGAGCCCCACGCTGACCATCGTGCCGATGATGTAGGTCTTGATGATGCGGTCGCTGCCAAACGCGCGCACGAGCTCCTCGCCCTGCGGGTCGTTCTTGAAGTGATCCGTGATGGTCGCCCAGCCATCCCCTCCGTTGTTCGTGACGTAGATGCCCACGAAGATGAGCATGCAGATACCGAACACATACATGAGGATGGCATTGAACAGGTTGACCCACCCGACCTCCTTCATGCCGGCGAAGAACACGTAGAGCAGCCCGATCAGCGAGCCAATCCATGCCGCCGCCGTCGGTCCGAGCGGTGTCATGCCGGAGATGACGACGGACAGCCCCTGTGTCTCGAGGGACACAGACGACCAGGCCGCAGCGATGAACAGCCCGACGCAGATGCACATGAACCCGGGGCCGTACATCTTCCCGAGCATGCCCGGGATGGTGATGAAGCCCGTCCGCAGGAACCACGGTGCGAGGAAGCGCAGGAGGATGATATACACGATTCCGTGAGCGATACAGTAATAGATGGTCGCTTCGCCCGTCCCCCATGCCTGCGCCGGCAGGCCGTTGATGTGTCCGCCACCCAGTGTCGTGAGGGCGATGGTGGCGGAGACGACGTACCAGGGGAGGTTGCGTCCCGACGTGATGAAGTCATCTTCCGTTTCGCCGCGCTGCTTCTTGCGAAGCTGGATCATCGTCGAAACCGCGACAATGATGATGACATTGTACAGCAGCCCTCCAATTGTTATAACCCATTGCATAAGCTGACTCTCCTTCCTGTTCATAATCCAAATGAATAAGAAATGTATTATTGCCCTGACACCAATATGCAGGCAGGCGCTCCTGCACGCCTTCCTGCTATCTGGTGTCTTGGGAACAACCACCTTCTTCTGCCAGAGAGCGTCTGCGGCTGCGTTCCGTCCCGTGCATGGCGATGCATGCGACGACGGAGACGATGCCGAAGGCGAGTACGAGCAGGAACAGCCCGCCAAAGCCGCCCGCCGTGCCTTGGTTGAGCCTGCCCGCGAGGATGACAGCGATCGCCGCGGGTCCGATGCTCACGGAGACGATGCCGAGGTTGCGCGCGTAGTGCTTCATGCCGAAGAGGATGCGCACGCCCGTGACACCCGTGACGGTCACGCCGCCGTAGCCAAAGCCGACGAGGGCGATCCCGGCGACGATCATCCAGGTCGCACCCGCCGCATCGCCGCCGTAGAGCAGCACTGCGCCTGCCGTGACGGACACCGCCATGACAAGCTGCACGCGCTCCACGCTGAAGCGATCCATGAGCAGCCCGCCGAGGATGCAGGCAAGTCCGTTGGCAGGCGCGAAGATCAGCCCCATGATAGTCCCGATACCGATGGCGGTCGCGATGCTGCCGCCGAGGTCGGAGATGATGAGCCCCGCGCAGCGTATGGCGACGTTGAAGATGAAAACGCACCAGAACGTGCCTGTCCGCATCATCTCTGCCGGGCTGTAGTCGCGCCCCAGCTCCTCCTCGACGCGCTTCGGCGGCGGGGGCAGCTTCACGTCCGGGCCGGGTCTCTTGCACCAAGGCAGGGCGAGGAAGACGAAGCAGCCGAGCACGATACCGAGCAGGGCGATTGCCTTGAGCACGCCGAAGCTCGCCATGAACACGCCGCAGAGCACGCCGAGCAGCATGGGGCTGACACCGCACCAGAAGGTCAGCACGCCGGACACCGCCCCCGGACGGTCGGGAAACCACGGCAGGAAGGTGTCAAAGCTTGCGATGACACCGATGCCGACCGAAAGGGATGCCACGAGGCTGAAGCACAGGATCGCCATCACGAGCGCGCCGGCGGGGTTGTCCGTCGGCAGGAAGGCGAACAGCCCCAGCCCGACGAGCAGAGCGGCTCCGCCGAAGCCGAGCACGAGCCGTGCCGACAACTTCATGAGGATGGGGCCTGTGAAAAGCATCATGAGGCAGACCGTCACGTTGTGGAAGCTGAACGGCATCGAAAGCTGGCTCTGACTCCAGTCCGGGAACGCCTCGCCCAGCGCATTCCGGAAGTACGACCATGTGACCATATAGCCGCCCATGCCCACCGTGATCACGGATGCGACAAAATACGGCACTCTGTTGACTTTTCTTTCCATAATTATATGACTGCTCTTTTATACCTTCTCCAGCGG
>JAITHG010000111.1 GCA_031280075.1 Eubacteriales Family XIII. Incertae Sedis bacterium
ATGCACGCTCCATCAATCGCTTCCATACAAGATGCGAGCAATACTTGAGCTCTCTGATTATTCCACCTTTGATATAGACCGTCAAGTCAAAATGCCAACTTCAACTTCTCTGAATCCGCTGGGCCGCTGAATACGCTGAATACGCTACATCCTACCAACCGCCCGCCCCTACTGCGCGGTCCGGTTGAGGATTCGGACGATGGTGGACTGATCCACCTGTAGCATGTGCGCCGCTTTGTAGGTGGAGCCGGTCAGGTTGTATGCTTGCTTGACCAAATCTTCCTCGAGCTTCCGCTTCGCCTCCTTGAGCGGGCGCAGCTCGGTCTGTTCGGGCTGGTCTTCCGGAACCACGTCCGAGCCCATGAGGGCATCCGACACGATCCCTGACTCGATGAGATCCCCGTCCGTCATGATGTAGACGCGCTCGATGATGTGCGCGAGCTCGCGGACGTTTCCGGGCCAGGCGTGGAGGTAGAGGCACTCCATGGCTTCCTCGCTGAGAGCCTTGATCGTCTTGTACTTTGTGTTGAGCTTCGTGAGAAAATATTTCGCAAGGACATCGATGTCCTCCGACCGCTCTCGCAGCGGGGGGATCGTGAGCGGGATCACGTTCAGGCGGAAGAAGAGGTCGCGCCGGAACTTGCCCTTCTCGCACATCTGTCTGAGATCCGCGTTTGTGGCGGCGATGATCCGGATGTCGGTCACCCGGCTCTGCGTCCCGCTGATGCGGGTGTAAGTCCCGTCCTGCAGGAACTCCCGGAACTTCGTCTGCGTGTTCAGTGACATCTCTGCGATCTCGTCTAGAAAGAGCGTGCCGCCGTCCGCCATCTCGATCTTGCCCCGCTTGCCTTCCTTGGCTGCCCCTGTGAACGCGCCCGCCTCGTAGCCGAACAGCTCGCTCTCCACGAGGTTGTCTGGCAGAATGCCGCAGTTGATCTTGACGAAGGGGCGATCCTTGCGGTTGCTGAAGCGGTGGAGCGCCCGTGCGACGACCTCCTTGCCCACGCCCGTCTCGCCGTCTATGAGCACCGTGACCTCGAGCGGCGCGATGCGCGCCACGGTCTGTTTCAGCCGATGCATGTGGGGAGAACCCGTGATGAAGCCGATGTCCTCGAAGATGTGGGAGCGCAGTTCCTCGATGACCTCGTTCTTCTCGATCAGCGCCTTCTGCTGGTCGTCCACGACTTCGATCAGGTTGGTGATCTCCTTCACGTCTTTCGAAGTGGAGATGACGAGGACGATGCGGTTCATGTCGTCGTCGAAGATGGGGACACCCGTGGCGAGGATCGTCCTGCCGTCCTTCAGCTTCTGCAGCAGGCTGACCGTCCGTTTTTTCTCGAGCACTTCCAGCGTGCAGCTGTTTGACATATAGCCCTGCTCGATCAGCTCGGACACGTTCATCCCGATCAACTTGTCGACCGGCAGCCCGAACACCCGGACTGCCGCAGGGTTGACATACAGCACGTAGCCCCGGCTGTCTGTCACGGTGATCTCCTCGCCGAGGTACTCCACCATGAGCTTGTAGAAACTGTTCTGGTATTTTATGTCGCCCTCAGGGGGCATCAAGTGCTCAAACAGCCTGTTCATTGTTTTTCCTTATCCTGTCAAAGACCCTTGTCTGGCGTTTATCTTATCATCTATTGTGCCGGACTACAAGTTGGCTGCGTGGGCGCTGCGTGGGCGCTGGATTGCCGCGTCGCCTTGGGCTCCTCGCAATGACTGGGTGCCGGGCGCGGCTTGCGGCGCTGGGTTGCCGCATTGCCACACGCATCGCCACAATGTATGATTGCATTGCAGCCATGCATTGCCGATGAGCCTCTGCATTGCCCAGCGGGTGGCGGGCGCGCATACTGCGGCTTTTTGGGGTTGCCACTGCTGGCACACTCCTTGCACTTTTATTCTGAAACCGATTTTGTTGTGTGCGGCGGTCGGACAGCCGCACTGTTTTATGGAAGAAAGGAGACCGCTTATGGGCAGAAGGCGAAAGGACAAAGACCAGGGCTTTGTGCTGGACAGCCTGCGTTACGCGTACAGCCGGTCGAACCGGCTGAGCGAGAAGGACATGGAGGCCATCCACAGCGCTACGATGGATGTGCTCGGGCAGGTGGGTGTCAACGTGGAGAGCCCTCGGGCGCGGAAGTACTTCGCGGACGCGGGGGCGCGCGTCGAAGGCGAGACGGTCAAGATCCCGGCATACATCGTGGAAGACGCGATCCGTTCCGCCCCGTCCACCGTCCTGCTGGCAGGGCGGGATCCCAAGGCTGACTACACCATCAAGCCGGATGCCATCGCGTTCATCAACTTCGGCGAAGGCATCAGCGTCATCGACCCTTATACGAAGGAATACCGCAGATCCACTTCGAAGGATCTCGGGATGATCGCGCGGGTGGTGGACGCGCTGGATGTCTTCCCCGTGGTGATGCGCGCTGTCGCCTCGGCCGACAAGCCCCCGCACATGCAGGCACTGCACAACGCGAAGGTGTTGTTCGAGAACACGGGCAAGCACTGGTTCATCGGACCGGACGGCGGCGAGAATGCCAAGCGCATCATCGCCATGGGCGAAAAGATCGTCGGTGGGAAGGACAGGCTGCGCGAGCGCCCGCTCTTCACCTTCAACGTCTGCCCGACGAGCCCCCTGCAGCTCAACCCGACCTCGACGGACGGCATCATCGAGGGCGCGCTGGCAGGCATCCCGCTCAACATCATCTCGATGGCACTCTCCGGCGCGACCGCGCCCGTCACGCTCGCCGGCACCCTCGTCACGCACAACGCCGAGGTGCTCGCAGCCCTGACGCTCGCGCAGCTCGCCCACAAGGGAGCGCCGGTATTCTACGC
>JAITHG010000313.1 GCA_031280075.1 Eubacteriales Family XIII. Incertae Sedis bacterium
AACAAGAACTACAGACCAAGTACGACCGACTGCTCTCAATCCTGAAGTCCTACGGCAGCGTTGCCGTCGCCTTCTCGGGCGGGGTGGACTCCACGCTGCTGCTCCGTGCCGCCCTGGACGCGCTGGGCGACACCGGAACCATCGCAGTCACGGCGCGTTCCTGCTCCTTCCCAGAGCGGGAGCTGCGGGAGGCAGCCGCCTACTGCGCGGCAAACGGGGTGCGTCATTTCGTCACAGACTCAGAGGAGCTTGACATCGAAGGTTTTGCGCAAAACCCACCGAACCGCTGCTATCTCTGCAAGTCCGAGCTGTTCACAAAGATCGAAGAGATCGCCGCACGCGAGGGGCTCGCCTATGTCGCGGAAGGCAGCAACCTCGACGACGAGGGCGACTATCGCCCGGGGCTTGAGGCTGTCAAGGAGCACGGGGTGAAGAGCCCGCTGCGTGAGGCAGGGCTGGACAAGGACGACATCCGCGCCATCTCGAAGGCGCTGGGGCTCGCCTCCTGGGACAAGCAGAGCTTTGCCTGCCTCTCTTCGCGCTTCGCCTACGGAGAGACGATCAGCGAAGAGAAACTGCATCGCGTCGACAGGGCGGAACAACTGCTGCTCGACCTCGGTTTCACACAGGTGCGCGTCCGCGTGCACGGTGAGGCGGGCGACGTGGCACGCATCGAGGTCAAGCCCGAGGAGTTCGCAAAACTGCTCGAAGAAAAAAACCGCCGGACAGTGACGGACGGCTTGGCAGAGACAGGTTTCCGCTTCGTCTCGCTCGACCTGAATGGCTACCAGACGGGCAGCATGAACCGGACGCTGCCCACATGAAGGCGGTCTGTCTCTATCCGCGCAGAGCGTGGCTCATGCCTTCAGGGCATCCCTGATTCCGTCCTTAAGCGCGACGAGGTTTTCGACAAAACTCGCCACCTCGCCTTCGATGGCCGCAACATCCGCATCGCGCCCAGCGATCTCCAGGCGGTAGGCCTGCTCGCCGATTTCGTCTGCGCCAATGCTCCGCGCAGCGCTCTTGAATGCGTGCGCAAGCGTCCGGAACCCATCAAAATCCTTGCTGGCAGCAAGAATGCGCAGTCCGTCGGCTTTCTCCTCGACATCCGAGACAAAGGCAGCCAGCACCTCTTCATACAGTTCCGCCATGCCCGCAACGTTCGCGAGCCCCTTGGCGCAGTCCAGTCCAGGGATGGTTTGCATCATCAGTCGTACCCCCTCACAAGGCAGCCAAAGCAACTGTGGGAATCTACGTCCAAAAACGCTGGTCGCCCCTCCGCAGTTCCCACTTTCCCTATTTCCCTATCAGTATGCTGCAACCGGGCACAAAAAGCAACCGCCTGCAGGCATAAACTGTCACGTAGTATGTACGGCACTGGATTGCTACGTTGCCTGCGGCTCCTCGCAAAGACAGAAGCATAGGCATCAACGGGGTTCTGGGATTGCGAGCCTGCAGCGTCGGAAGTGTGGCACCAGACGGAGCTTTGTCTGTGCAACCGATATCGCCGGGGCGGCCTGCACGCTACAGGCCGCGGTACTGCTCCAAACTGTAGCGATACAGCTCATCCTCAAATGTCCGGTACATCTCTTCCGTGGGGGTGGTGGCGGAGGTGATGACACCTGCGCCCGGGTTGCGGTGTGCCCCAAACCTGTCAACGGTTTCCCGTGCCTTTTCCCTGACCATTTCCTGTGTGGTGGAAGGGTCATAGAAAAATGCAGTGTCCGCCCCTATGTATTCCACTGTGCAGCGGTCACCGAAATCCGAGAGGATCTTCGGGATGTCATTGATCGGCTGGATCTCCAGAGCATCCGCCCCGATCTCGTCCACGATGTAGGGGATGAAGTCGTTGATGAGCCCGCAGTTGTGCGACATCGCAAGGACACCCTCGTCCTTGATGGCCTTGAAGATCCGGATCGTCGGCGGCAGCAGAGTCTTCTCAAAGAGCTCCAAGGAGAAGAAGGGCGCGCGTGCCGTCCCCCAGTCGTCATGATAGTAGAAATAATCGTAATGGTAAACAGCGTTCAGTCGCCGGAAGACATCGATCGCGAAGTCTGCCATGGCTTCAAAGAAGCTTCGGCAGGCATCCGGCTCGCTGATAAGATCCACAAGTGCATTCTCAAACCCTTCCAGCGCATGCAGCCGCTGGAAGACACCCCCGTTGAATCTCGAATGCAGCGCCAGATTCCCGTCGCGTACAAACGTGCCTGCGCCTTCTGACCAGTCCAGGGCATCCAGATCGGGGAAGACCACTTTTTCTTCCCAGTCCAGAATGGAATCCAGCACTTCCCCCACAGGGGTGCACGAAGCCTGCTCCTCCGAATACTTCCGAAACACGCCAAACCAATCCGTATAGTCGCAGCTGCGCCAGTTGTGGGAATCTTGGTTTGGACAGGCAGGGCTCATCTGGGAGGAAGAGGCGAGGTTGGGCATGAACAGAGGCTTTTCGTGACGAAGCGCCCTTAGGAGGTTCTCCCCTTCGGGAATGGGCGTGTCCCTGTCGATCCGCCCCCACATCTTCGGCACGACCGGTATCGTGAAATGTGCTGACCCATCCATGGCATGTCTCCCTTGCATACTGCATTCATGACTGATATCACCACAAATCATATATGCAGTGATTATATTGGCAAAACCAGTATACGTCAGGATCGGTCACACAGCAAATAACAGAAGTGTCCGCGCCATAAATGATGGGTCATACTGCAGCTGCCCACAGGCGCAGCGTGCGTTTTCGGGTCGCTGTGCTGGCGCGCGAACCGATGCGCCAGGCTACTTCCCCAACAGGTTGATAATCGGCTGGGAGAATACGCTGGTCTCGGGTTCTTCGGGGAGCTCTATGGGGTAATCCCCGCTGAAGCATGCCATGCAGGGGGGGCAGCCCATGTCGGTGAGGATGCGCCCCAGCGTCTCTGTGGGGAGGTAGGCAAGAGAGTCGCACCCGAGGATCTGTGCCACCTCTTCCTCCGAGCGTTTTGCCGCGATCAGCTTGTCCCGGTCGGGCACATCCGTGCCGAAATAGCAGGGGTGCCGGAAAGGGGGGGCGGACACGCGCATGTGCACTTCCATCGCGCCCGCTTCGCGCAAGGCAGAGACGATGCGCGCAGACGTGGTTCCGCGCACGATGCTGTCGTCGATGAGCACGATACGCTTGCCTTCGACGTTTTTGGCGAGCGGGTTGAGCTTGAGCCGGACGGCGCGCTCCCGCTGCCCCTGCGAAGGGGTGATGAAGGTGCGTCCGATATAGCGGTTTTTGATGAGCCCGTTGACGTTCGGGAGCCCGGATTCCTCCGAGTAGCCCGTCGCTGCAGAGCGTCCGGAATCCGGGACTGCCACGACGACGACGTTGTCCCCCTCCACCCGGTTTGTGCGTGCGAGCGCACGCCCCATCTCCCGGCGCGCCTTCTCCACGCCTGCCCCGCCGATGATGCTGTCGGGACGCGCGAAGTAGATGAACTCAAAACTGCAGAAAGATGGCTGGCGCGTGAGCCCGCTGTCGAAGGATGTGAGAGAGCCGTTTTCGACCAGGACGATCTCGCCCGGCTCCACGTCGCGGACGAAGGCACCGCCGACCGCGTCGATGGCGCAGGTCTCCGAGGCGAAGATCCACGCGTTGCCGCGCTTCCCGATGGAGAGGGGGCGGAAGCCGTTTGGGTCGCGCGCGGCGACGAGCTTGCGCGGGCTCATGGCGAGCAGGCTGTATGCGCCCCGGATCTTCTGCATCGTGTTTTTGACTGCTTCCTCGATGGATTCCGTCCCGAGGCGCTCGCGGACGATGGTGTAGGCGATGATCTCGCTGTCGCTCGTGCCGTGGAAGATGCCGCCGCCCAGCTCGATGTCACGTCGCAGGCTGCCCGCATTCACGAGGTTGCCGTTGTGGGCGACGGCGAGGTTGCCCTTGATGTGTCCGACGGCGATGGGCTGCGCATTCTCGACATTCCCGCTGCCCGTCGTGGAATAGCGCACATGCCCGATGGCGGAGCTTCCAGGCATGCCTGACAGCTGCTCTTCGTCGAACACGTCCATGACGAGCCCGAGATCCTTGCGGCAGGAGATGACACCGCCGTGGTTGACAGCGATGCCCGCTGCCTCCTGTCCCCGATGCTGCAGGGCAAAGAGACCGAAGAAGGTGTCGAAGGCGGCATCGCTCGCCGTACCGAGCGGGGAGGCGATGCCGAAGACACCGCATTCTTCGTGGAGGTGGTCGCTGTTATTTGTCATACTTCTGCTCCATTGCATGGCGCACGAACTCCCGGAACAGCGGGTGCGATCGGTTGGGCCTGCTCTTGAACTCAGGATGGTACTGCACGCCGATGAACCAAGGGTTGGCAGGGTACTCGATCGATTCCACGAGCCTGCCGTCGGGCGACTGCCCTACGATGCGCATGCCGTTCGCCTCGAAGCGCTCCTTGTAGTCATTATTGAATTCATATCGATGCCGGTGCCGCTCCATGAATTCGTTCTTGCCGTAGGCAGCTGCCAGCCCGCTGTCCTGCGCGGCGATGCAGGGATACGCGCCGAGCCGCATCGTCCCGCCTTTGGGAAGGTCGCCCTGCTGATCCTCCATCAGGTAGATGACCGGGTCGGGCGAGACCTTGTCGAATTCCGTTGAATTCGCCTGCTCCAGACCGAGCACGTTGCGGGCAAACTCGATGGCTGCGATGTGCATGCCGAGGCAGATGCCGAAGTAGGGAACGTTCTTTTCCCGTGCATACTGCGCAGCGCGCACCATGCCGGGGATGGCGCGCTCTCCGAAGCCGCCCGGTACGAGGATGCCGTTGCAGTCGTCAAGAATCTCGCCGACCGAGTTGTCCGAGATCCCCTCCGAGTCGATCCACTTGATCTCCACCTGCGCGCCGACTTCGTAACCTGCGTGGTTGAGAGCCTGCGCGACGGAGTAATAGGCATCGTGCAGCTTCGTGTATTTCCCGACGAGCCCGATGGTGACGAGCCGGTCTCGTGCGGCGACGCGCTGCAGCATCGCCTTCCATTCCGTGAGGTCGGGCGGGCCCGCTTGGATGCCCAGATGATCCAGGACGATGGCGGATAGGTTCTGATCCTCAAGCATAAGGGGCGCTTCGTAGAGCAGCTGGATATCGCGGTTCTCGATGACGTGATCGGGCTTGACGTTGCAGAAGAGTGCTATCTTCCGCCGGATGCTGTCGTCGATGTGCCCCTGTGAACGGACGACGATGACGTTGGGGAAGATGCCGAGCGATTGCAGCTCCCGTACGGAGTGCTGCGTCGGCTTGCTCTTGTATTCGTGCGATGCCTCGAGGTATGGCACGAGGGACACGTGGATGAACATGACATCGGAAGGGGCTTGTTCCAGGGCGATCTGGCGGATGGCCTCGAGGAATGGCTGGCTTTCGATGTCGCCGATCGTGCCGCCTATCTCCGTGATGACGACATCAGCCTCGCTGCTTGTCACCGCCTCATAGATGAAGGCCTTGATCTCGTCCGTGATATGTGGGATGACCTGCACGGTCTCCCCGAGAAAATCGCCTGCGCGCTCCTTCGTCAGCACATCCCAGTAGACTTTGCCTGTCGTCAGGTTGGAATATTTGTTCAGCTCGACATCTATGAAGCGCTCGTAATGCCCGAGATCGAGATCGGTCTCCGCCCCGTCCTCCGTGACGAACACCTCGCCGTGCTCTATGGGGTTCATCGTGCCGGGATCCACATTGATATATGGGTCGAGTTTCTGCGCGGTCACGCGCAGCCCGCAGTCTTTGAGAAGCCTGCCGAGGGCGGAGGCCGTGATGCCCTTGCCCAGTCCTGAAACGACTCCACCCGTCACAAAGATATATTTTGACATTGATTCTGCACCTCGCTGCCTCTTGTTGCCATTTGCCACCATTGATCCGTTCCGTAAAATAGAAAAAGCCGTCCGCTAGGGGGGACGGCTGCCCTTGAAACAGTATAACAGTAAAGGGAATCGGTCAGCAAGGACGACAGGCATGAATTTTTTGTGAAAGGCCGCCGCAGGTCTGGTTGTGGCGGAACTGCCCTCACGCGCCTGGTCCTCCTTGCTGCTTCTTCCCATCCGTTGGATCTGCCTTTGCCGAACGCGCGCGCCGCACAAGAATCCGAGCGACGACGACTGCCGCGACAGCCAGCGCTAGCACAGCGATGAAGATTGGCCACCACGGCACATCGGTCGTGTGCGCGGTCTTGCCTTCGCCCGGATCCACGATGCCCCCGGACGTGAGCGGGGTTTCTTCCTCGACGATGTCAATGCCCGTGTCGCCTTCGCTGCCTTCATTGCCTTCGGTCACTTCGTCCGACGGCTGCTCTTCCGGCTCTTCGCCCGTATTTGCGCCACCATCCGTCTGCCCGCTGCCTCCGGACGAATCCGTCTGCCCGCCACTGGTGCCCTGCGAGCTGCTGCCCGAATCCGTCCCCGGCGCAGATCCGGAGTTTGAGCCGGATGCCGGCTTGTTTCCGCCGCCCGAGCTGCCGCTGGAGGGTTTGACGTTCTCCTTGGGCAAGTCGTTGATGATCGTGGTCTTGTCGTCCTGCCCGTCATGGATGCGGGGTGGCTCCGTCTCGGGATCCCACTCTACGGCCGGCGGGCTAGGTTCGCCGCCATCCCCATCCACCGCCCCCGATGTGGGGGCAGGATCAATGCCCCCGCTGCTCGGCAGCACGCCCGCCCCTGTGGTCTCCACGGCAGGCGAGGTGGGCAGTACGCCTGACGATGTTGGAGCGGAGGCCGTCCCGTACACCATCAAGGCATCGGTCGGCGCTCCTGCGAAAGAGTGCGTTGGCTGCAAGAAAAAAAGCGCAGCAAAAATAAGGACTGACACCGCAAAAGCGAGCCCCTTGCTTTTTTTCCAACTGCATTGTAGATCATACATCGTATCCCTCCCGACGAAACGAATGCTTGTGCATTCATTTAATCACGAATTTCGCCCAAATGCAAGGGCTTGATGGCGATTCGGTCTTTTTGTGCAAAAAACGGGCAGGCACGTGTAGCGTCAAAAGAAAACAACCCCGAAACCTGATTCGTTGCGTCAAAAGAAAACAACCCCGAAAGGCATTTACGCGGCAGGCGAAAAAGGTTACAATAAATTTGCTCCTGCTTTGGGTGTTCTTCGAAGCAGGGCAGGCAACCGGTTGTAGTCAGACATTTACGATGGGGAGGGAAACATGCCAGAACTTAAAGGAAGCAAGACATTCGAAAATCTCAAGACGGCGTTCGGAGGCGAATCGGAGGCGCGAAACAAGTACACTTTCTACGCTTCGCAGGCTCGCAAGGACGGCTACGTGCAGATCGCGAAGTTTTTCGAGGAGACGGCGGCAAACGAGAAGGAGCACGCCGAGCTGTGGTTCAAATATTTTCACGGTATTGCAGACACCGTGACGAACCTGCAGGACGCTGCGGACGGCGAGAACTACGAGTGGACGACTCTGTACAAGGAATTTGCCGAAGTGGCGCGGCAGGAGGGCTTCACAGAGATCGCCATCCAGATGGAAAACGTCGCAAAAGTCGAGGCGGAGCACGAGAAGCGCTACCTCAAGCTGAAGAAGAACATCGAGACGGGCGAAGTGTTCAAGCGCGACAAGCCTGTCAAATGGCAGTGCAGCAACTGCGGGTTCATCTACGAAGGGCTGGAGGCAGTCGCTGAGTGTCCGGCATGCAAGCACGCAAAGGCATACTTCCAGCTCATGGAGGAGAATTTCTGACGACCTAGGCCATGCGCAGTGCAAGCAGAGGCAACAACGGGACAACAAAGGCAGCCGGGCAAGCAGCGCGGCTGCCTTTGCAATTTGGCTGACAACAAATTGCATTGGGAGCGCTTCCGAGCTTCCTGTTTAGCTGCCGGAGCAATAAGTACCTATCGAATCTTCCACGCCGGAGCTTTTCCGCACTGAAAGAGCATTAGATTACCATTCAAGGGCAAACGGGGCGATTTTTACAACTGATCCATTCCATAATTGAACATTTCAAGCCAATGACGCGGGAATGCAAAAAGGCTATATTTATTACAACGGCAACTCAATACAGGATGTCGTCGTCGGAGTCTATTCAGGGCTCTGCCCACGTATTTCTGGAAATGGTCTTGCTGATTGCGACAGACAGAATGGAGCGGAAGAGAAGATGAGAAGAGCGTTGATTTGCCCAACAAAATATGTGCAAGGCGAAAAGGAGCTGCTGAACTTGGGGTACTTCATAAGTACCTTTGGCAGTTCTGCATTGCTGATCGCGCACCCGGACGATGTCGCCCGCGTGCAGGCATCGCTGGCTGCGACTGCCGAGCGGTTTGGCGTTACATTCACGGAGAGCGGCTTCTGCGGGGAGTGTTCCCGTCAGGAGGTGGCGAGGCTCAAGGCGCTCGCCTCGGAAATGGGCTGCGACTGCACGGTCGGGCTCGGTGGCGGGAAAGCGATCGACACCGCCAAGTGCGTCGCAGAGGGCGAAGCGCTGATCATTGTCCCGACCATCGCCGCTACGGATGCACCGACGAGCCATTCCGCCGTGCTGTACACACCCGACGGGCAATTTGATGACTACGCGTATTTCAAGCAGAGCCCCAGCGTCGTCCTCGTGGATACGGAGATCATAGCCAAGGCACCGACGCGCTTCCTCGTATCGGGCATGGGGGATGCGCTCTCCACCTACTTCGAGGCGCGCGCAACGGCGAGGGCATCCGCCCATGTAAACGCCGGACTGCCGTGCGGGTTCCGGGAAGGTGCTGCGCCCCCGGCGATGCCGACGATGGCGGCGCTCGCCCTGGCAGAGCTCTGCTACAGGACACTGCTGGAGGACGGATCGAAAGCTAAGGAGGCGTGTGACAGAGACGTAGTAACACCCGCGCTCGAGAACATCGTAGAGGCGAACATCCTACTGTCCGGGCTGGGCTTTGAGAGCGGCGGGCTTGCCGCCGCCCATGCCATCCACGATGGGCTGACAATCCTAGAAGGGACGCACCGTTTCTTCCACGGAGAGAAGGTTGCCTTTGGGACGCTGGCACACCTCGTGCTAGAAAACGCGCCGCAGACGGAGATCACACAGGTGCTGGACTTCTGCTGCGCCGTCGGTCTGCCGGTCTGCCTCGCGGATATCGGCGTGGACAGCCTCTCGGATGCGGAGCTGGCGGCGGTCGCGGCGAAGTCCTGCATCCCGGAGGAATCGGTACACGCCATGCCCTTCCCGGTCACGGAGGCATCGGTCGCGGCAGCCATCGCTACTGCGGATGCCCTCGGGCGCGCCTACAAGGACGGGGTAGGGCAGAGCAGGTGAAGGAGGCAAGGCAATGAAGAAAATCATCAATGACATAAGCAGCGTCGCAGACGACATGGCGCGGGGCATCGCCCGGGCGCACCCTGCCCTGCAGCTCGACGAGCGGTACCGCATCGTGTACCGAGAGCCGTCGGATGGCAAGGTCTCCCTCGTCTCCGGTGGGGGCAGCGGGCACGAGCCGGCTCATGCTGGCTTCGTCGGCGAAGGGATGCTGACTGCCGCCGTCTGCGGTGACGTGTTCGCATCCCCGTCTTCCGTGCAGGTGTACAATGCGCTCGTCCGGACGCAGACCCCAAAGGGCACGCTGTTGATCATCAAAAACTACTCCGGCGACTGCATGAATTTCGACGCGGCGGCAGACATGGCGGCAGACGACGGCATCGTCACAGAGCGGGTCTATGTGAACGACGACATCGCGGTGGAGGACAGCCTCTACACCGTGGGACGCCGTGGTGTCGCGGGCACGCTCTTCGTGCACAAAGTGGCAGGAGCCGCAGCGGCGGAAGGCCGGGATCTGCCGGATGTCAAGCGCGTCGCCGAGCAGGCGATCCACTCCGTGCGATCCATCGGGCTTGCCCTCACCTCCTGCACAGTGCCAGCCAAGGGCAGCCCTACCTTCGCCCTCGGCGAGGGTGAAGTCGAGTTTGGGGTCGGTATCCATGGCGAACCGGGCGTGGAGAGGCAGACTCTGCGCACTTCTCGGGACTATGCGGCGGACATGACCGGTCGGATTGCGGCAGAGCTGAATCTCGGCGCAGGAGACGAGATCGCCCTGATGGTCAACGGGCTGGGCGGCACTCCGCTGATGGAGCTTTACATCCAATACGCGGATGTGGCGGACGCGCTCTGTCAGACGGGGGCAACCATCTACAGACCTTTCGTGGGCAACTATATGACTGCCTTGGACATGGCGGGCTTTTCCGTTACCGTCATGAAGTTGGACGAAGAACTGAAGCAGTTGCTCGACGCGCCTGCCTCCACGTCGGCATGGCACCTATGAGCGGGAGGCAGCGAAGGAGAGGGCACGATGTGCATAACAGTCAGTGATGTCAAGGAGACCGTGCGCAGGCTCTGCGAGACGGTCATCGCAAACGAAGTGCATTTTTGCGAGCTCGACTCCGTCGCGGGCGACGGGGATTTCGGGATGTCCCTCTCGAAAGGGTTCACGGAGGTGCTCGCACAGATAGACACCATGGATGACAGCAGTTTCTTCCCGCTCCTGCGCGGCTGCTCAATGATCCTCTACGAACATTGCGGAGGCGCGTCCGGACCGATCTGGGGTTCGGGTTTCGGGGCGGCGGCGGCGACAAAGGGACAGGACAGTCTGTCCACTGCAGACATCGCCCGCATGTTCGCGCAGGCGGTCGACGCCATCCAGAAACGGGGCGGTGCGAAGCGCGGGGACAAGACACTGCTGGATGCCCTCATCCCTGCCACGGATGCCCTGCGGGCAGCTGCAGAAAATGGGCAGACGGTACAGGAAGCCTTTGGGCAGGCGGCAATGGAGGCAGAAAAAGGCGCAGAGGAGACAAAGGACATGGTGGCTTCCAAGGGGCGTGCCTCCTACCTCGGCGAACGCAGTCTCGGCAGCCCCGACGCGGGCGCGGCGGCGGTCGCGTTGCTGTTCAAGGTGCTGCTGACCACTCGTCAAGCATAGAACCTGACAGTTTTCTGTTACCACAGAGGATGTATGATGCGTGCCCTCATCCGATGAACTCGCGCAGGATGGAGTCGCCGGGGATGGCGGCTTCGTTCTTTTCGTCCATCAATCGGTAGAAGGCGAGGAAGTCCAGCAGGCGAACCGCGTCCGCGTGCGCTGGGCTGCTTTCGGGGATGGCTGCGAGCGCGGTCTCCGCATGGCGTTTCAGGATGGGCAGCTCATACAGCAGGGCGGAGTTGAACACCATGTCCGCTTCTCCGCAGTACGGAAACACGTAGACGTGTTCGCCCTGCCGCACCTTCTGCCAGTCCTCGATCGTGCGCTCCACGGCGTGCCCGCGCGTGCGCACATCGCGCAGGATGCGCCGGATGAGGCGGATATCCGTCGTCGGGATGCGGTTGTGGTCGTCGAGGCCCAGCTGTGTCAGCGGGCTGATGTAGACACG
>JAITHG010000023.1 GCA_031280075.1 Eubacteriales Family XIII. Incertae Sedis bacterium
CGGCAGGGATCCGTCCCACATGGCAATCACACCTTCCGGCGTGGCGGCGGAGGATCTCGATCCAAAGGGACTGTCAATCATATCGCTTGACGGAAAGACGGTCGAGGCTGGGAGCACAAAACCCTCGATGGAGACGGGCATGCACTGCGCCTGCTACCTCTCCAAGCCCGGCACGCAGGCCATTGTCCACACCCACAGCCCCTACGCCACAGCCTTTGCCGTCCGGGGCATCCCCATCCCTCCTGTCACTTTCGAAGCTGGGTTTTATGGGGCGAGCGTCGGGCTTGTGCCCGTATTTCCGCCCGGATCGGCTGAGCTTGCCCAGGCCATCCGGGCGCCGCTCGCCCAGGCAGATGTCGTGCTCTTGCAGAGCCATGGCGTGCTCGTCTGCGGACAGGACATCGAGGAAGCCCTCCTGCGCGCGGAGTACGTCGAGCGCGTCGCCAAAGTCGCCATCCTCGCAGGGGCGCTCGCCGGCGTAGAACTTCCGTCGCTCTTGTGATGCCGCCTCGTGCGGCGCGTCACTTCTCCTGCGCGAGCAGATCCCGCACGACCTCTCCCGCGAGGATGAGCCCGGCCACCGGCGGGACAAAGGCGATGCTGCCCGGCACCTGCCTGCGATCCGTGCAGTTGCGCGTCGCCCCCGGCGGGCAGACGCAGCCAAACTTGCAGCTCGTCTGCTCCGTCTCCACGGGCTGCATCGGTACTTCCTCCGAATAGACGACCTTGACCCCCGAAACGCCGCGCTTCCGCAGCTCCTTGCGCATGGTCTTCGCAAGGGGGCAGTAGGCGGTCTTCTCTATGTCTGCAACCTTGAAGCCTGACGCATCGAGTTTGTTGCCGGCACCCATGCAGCTGATGACGGGCAGCCCCAGTGCCTTGGCGCGCTCGATGAGCACGAGCTTTGCCGTCACGGTGTCGATGGCATCCACGACGTAGTCGTAGCGTGCGAGGTCGATCTGCCCCACCGTCCCGGATCCGTAGAAGACTTTGTAAAGCTCTACCACTGCCTCCGGGTTGATGTCGAGTATGCGCTCGCGCATCACATCGACCTTCCCCCTGCCGACCGTGGACATGCCCGCGACCAGCTGGCGGTTGATGTTCGTCACGCAGACCACGTCGTCGTCCACGAGCCCGATCCTGCCGACCCCGCTGCGCGCGAGCGCGTCTGCGGCGTAGGAGCCGACCCCTCCGATGCCGAATACGATGACGGCAGCGGATTTCAAGCGCACGATGCCCTCCGCGCCGATAAGCAGTTCTGTTCTAGAAAATTGATCCATGCCTTGCCTTTTCTGTCCTGTTTTGCAGTGCGTCTTGTAGTTCGTCTTGACCGTTCGTCTTGATAGTACGTCTTGATAGTACGTGTTGATAATGCGTCTTGTAGTTCGTCTTTATCATGCGTCCAATCCGAAGAAGCGCAGGGCGTTTTCGCGTGTCAGCTCCGCCAGCGCTGCGGGTGTCACGCCGCGGATTTCTGCGACGCGCTTCGCCGTGTGTCCGAGCAGGAGCGGGCTGTTCTGCCCGCCACGGCGCGGCTCCGGCGCAAGCCAGGGTGCGTCCGTCTCGATGAGAAGCTGCGCGTCCGGGACGGCGGCGCAGGCTAGGGCAGTCTTCCGGTTGCCTGCCCAGGTGACAACTCCTGAGAAGGAGAGCATGGCACCGAGCGCCGCGTATTCCCGCGCCAGCTCCGCGCTGCCGGAGTAGCTGTGCAGCAGCACGCCTGCCCCGGCGAATGCGGCTTCCTCTTTCAGGATGCGCAGCACATCGCCATGTGCCTCGCGGTCATGGACGATGAGCGGCAGACCGAGCTGCTTCGCAAGCCCGATCTGGGCGCGGAACAATTCGTCCTGGCGACGTATGCGCTCCGGCGCGCTGCACGCGCGCGGAGACGTGCCGGGTGCTGTTCCCTGCGCAGCGCCGCATGCGTCCGATGGCGCGCCGCGCCGCCGGTGGTAATCCAGCCCTGCTTCGCCGATGGCGCGCACCCCCTCAGAAAGGCACAGCCACGCGAGTTCGTCGAGCATTTCGCCCAATGTCAGCGCGTCTGCGCCCATAGCAGCCGATGCGCCTGCGCCCTCTGCAAAGAGCGGGTGAATGCCCACTGCCGCGAAGCAGTGTGGGTGCGCCGCCGCATGTGCCGCCGCCAGCCTCGAGGTCGCGAGGTCGTAGCCGACATCCATGATGCCTGCGAGCCTGCCGTCTTCGAGGGCATCCCAACAGGCAAGTCGATCCTGCTCCGTGTACATGCTGTCGCAGAGGTGAGCGTGTGTGTCGAATAGTCCATCCATCTGTCTATCATACCATGATTGCCCGGGCAAAAGGACTTGGCGGGCTTGTACACATTTATACAAAAACCCCATGAAGAAGTGCTTGTAACTTTCCTCTGTGTACACTATTATTTTTGTATACCCAATATTTCCAGAAAGCCACAACAGAAAGGAGCAAGAAATGCAGGAAGTCCATGATTTTTTGAAGAAGGTCGGCACGTACTGGCTCGCGACGGACGAGGGCGGGCAGCCGCGCGTGCGCCCGTTTGGCACGATCGACATCTTTGAAGGCAAACTCTACATCCAGACCGGTAAGTCGAAGCCCGTCTCCAAGCAGCTCGCCGCAAACCCCAAGGGCGAGATCGCCGCGTTCGACCCCGAATCGGGCGTGTGGATCCGCGTTGCGGCCACCTTCGTGAACGACGACAGTGCCGCCGCGCAGGAGCACATGCTGGAAGGGTACCCGATGCTGAAGGATCGCTACAGCGTGAACGACGGGAACATGCAGGTGCTGTATCTGAAAGATGCTGTCGCCACGTTCAGCTCGTTCACCGGTGAGCCTCGCGAAGTCCGGTTTTGAGGGCTGGGCATCGCATGAGTGTTTTGTCAGGCTTTTCGCTTGACGGAAAAGGCAAACGAGGGGCGGCAATCCGCGCCTCGTTTGCTTTTCGTCTTGATATGCCCGGATCGCTCAACCGCTGTAGGTGTCGATGCTGGCCTGCCGCATGAGCTTCCCTGTTGCCGTCTTTACGAACTCCGTATCCCTGACGTAGACATTGCGGATGCGCTTGTAGTTGGGGAGTGTCGTGTTGTATTCCGCTACGATCCCCTTCATGAGCTCCAGCACTTCTTCCGGTGTCAGCTCGCCCTTGTCCGCTGTGACCGCCTCCAGGTTGGGGCGCATCTGGATGCTGACGGCAATGCCGCCCCGGATGCTGTCCGTCCCCCCGTATATCATGATCTCCCCGACGCGTGGGTCTTTCGCCAGCTCGAATTCCAGCTCTTCCGGGAAGATGTTCTTCCCCGTTTTGGTCACGATGATGTTGTTCTTTCGCCCTGTGATGTAGAGCCAGCCGCGGCTGTCCAGAAATCCGAAGTCACCCGTATGGAACCAGCCGTCCTCCATCACCTGCGATGTCTGTTCGGGCATGTTGTAGTAGCCCTTCATGACGCAGGGACCTGTGTAAAGGATCTCACCCACTCCGTTCTCGTCGGGATTTGCGATGCGAATCTTCCCGCTCGGTGTGACCGGTCCGACCGAACCAGCCGCTTCGTAGGTGTCGCTGAAGTAGGGCGTGGCCGATATGAGGCAGCCCGCCTCTGTCATGCCATAGCCCTGCGTGACCTTCAGCCCAATATCGTGCAGCCCTTTGATGTACTTCACGTCGATGGCCGCTGCACCTGTGAAGATCATCTCGAGCTTCCCACCGAACTCTGCAAGCTCTTCGCGGAACATCCCGCGCCCGATCGCGCGCACCTCCCGGTCGTCCTCCCGACCATACCGCTCAGCATGCTCGTCACGTATTTTTCTAAATTCCCGGATGCGTCGCACCAGATCCTCTTCGCGCCCGTCCCGGCGCGCTTGCCGCCAGATGGTCTTATAGAAATTCTCGACCAACAGCGGTACGAGCAGCTGTACGTTTGCGCCCGCTTCTGCCATGTTCTTTTTCAGATACTTGATGCCGTCGCCGAAGGCGACCGTCGCGCCGTGCGCGAACATGAACTGCTGCCCCATCACGGCCTCGAAGATGTGGTAGATGGGCAGGATGGACACGGTGATGTCGCCTGGCTGGATGTCGTGCGCCTGCTCCATGTCCCAGACGTTGCGCCCGACATGGGCGGTTGACAGCATGACACCCTTCGCGTTGCCCGTCGTGCCGGACGTGAACATGAGCAGGGACATGGCATCTGGGTCGATCTCCTGCTTGCGAAAGGCTCTGATCCGTTCTGCGGGCAGTGCCCTGCCCTCCGCAAGCAGACCGTTCCACGTCAGGGTGCCTGCCGGATCCTCCGCACCCGTGTAGCGGTTCATGCGGAACTTGAGCGGGACGGCAGCCTCTGCGACGATTTCATCAAATCGTTCCGAATAGAAGATGGCGTCGCAGCCCGCGATGCCCAGCAGGTTGTGGATGGCATCTGCGCCCAGCTCCGTCCCGAGCGGCACGGCGACGATGCCTCCGCTGACTGCCGCGAGGTAGGAGACGATCCACGGGTAGGAGTTTTCGCCCAGCAGGGCGATCTTTTTGCCGCGCAGACCGTGCTCCGTCATCGCTGCACCTACCGCGCAGATGTCCGCAAACGCCTCTTGGTATGTGATGG
>JAITHG010000049.1 GCA_031280075.1 Eubacteriales Family XIII. Incertae Sedis bacterium
TTGACCGGGACGACCCAGCGGCTGCCACGCTGCGTGACGAGCTGCTCGCGCAGCATGCCCGCATAGGTGGGCGAGGTGATCATCTTGTTCAGGCGTGCGCGGATCGCCTCGTTCTGCAGGGCGATGTTCCGGCGGATGCGCCGCAGCTCCGGCGAGGCAGCATCCGCCATCTCCGTCTCGCTGACGATGGACGACTCGATGCGGGACTCCAGTGCCTTGTCCGCTTCGATGGCGACGGCGATGTCCGTCAGGATGGGCACGTCCCGGACATCCGATCGCAGGAAGGCGGAGGCACGGCGCGCGATGCCCAGGTGTTTTGCGACGGCGAGAAGCTGTGACATCGACAGCACGCCGCCCTTGTCCGCATAGCGCGCCATGTCCGCAATGTCGCCAAACTCCCCAAGCGGCAGCGACCCCTTGCGCATGATGACCGCCACCGCCTGCTCCGTCTCCCGCTGCCGTTCGAGCACCGTCTCGAAGACGCTGGACGGCGCGAGCGAAAGCGCGGCGGCAGCACCCAGTGCGGATGTCGTGCGCGCCGCGAGCATCCCGGCGATCTTGTCGAATTCAAGTATCTTCAGGACATCCATATTTTCCTACAGCCTTTGGTATTGCTCCAAATCACTCCTGTCTTGCGCACAGGATCCAGCGTCGCGCCAACCCCTTCCGCTACTCATGCAGTTTTCGGAATCGTTCCAAATCTCCCTTGACCTGGATGTTCTCCATCTGCAGCTCGAAGTAGTTGCCTTCCAGCTCCTTGTACTTGTCCTCGAGGGCGCGGATCTGCTCCGCAGAGACGACCTGCCCTTCCTCACGTGCCTTCAGGCGCTGGGCGAGCCCCTGTACGCGCGCCTCCAGCTCCGTGATGCGGTTGTCCTTCTCCGCAGAGGACTTCAGCAGAGAATCGTTTTCGATCGCCTTCTGATTCAACTTTTCCTGAATCGCGTCCTTCTGCTCGACAGAGGCCTGCGCATCCTCCTTGTACTGCAGGAAACTGCGCTTTGCCTCCTCCCAGAGCTGGATGTAGTGCTGGATGTCCTTGCCCAGCTGATCCTTCTCCAGTTCCCCTTCGGCTACCTGCGTCCGCAGGGTGAACAGTTCGTCCGCAATATTCACCGCCGTCAACACCGCCAGAGAGGAAAAGGATCCGCCCCCGAGGGCATCGGAGATCTCCGACATGGTCTCGTCCACTTTATAGGCGATCTTCAGGATCTCGTCTCTCGGACGCTCGCCAGAGATGGTGTACTCATGCCCGTAAATTGTCACCGTCACTTTGTTCTGCCCGTTCATTCAGATCACCTCTTTCGCACAGCTGCCCGCACTTATCATTGTCTGTCCCATCTCAACCATTCTGTACCTATTCTATTATTGTACAACAATCATTATATACCGATGCTTCATGCGTCGCGCAGTGTGGCGCCCGTCCCCTCCGACAGCTTCCCGAGAATCCGCGCGTGCACCTTGCCCGCCTCTTCGTCGGTCAGCGTGCGGTCGGGGGCGCGGTACACGAGGCTGAAGCTCAGGCTCTTGCAACCCTCCGGAATCTGCTGCCCCCGGTAGACATCGAAGAGCGCCACGCTCTCCAGGATCCCGCCGCCGTTCGCGAGGCAGATCTCCTCGATGCTGCGTACGGTCACGTCCTCCTCCGCGAGCAGGCTGATGTCCAGCGTCACGGCGGGGAAGCGTCCAAGCGGGCTGTATGCCCGCATCAGGTCTGCGTGTTCCATAACGAGACCGAGTTCGATGTCGGCAGCGCACGCCGTCGTCCCTATGCCATATCCTTCGAGCACGGCGGGATGCACCTCACCGAGCGTCCCGAGCACGGCATCGCCCCCGTCCGCTGCCGCACCCGGCAGCAGGACACGGGCGCAGCGCCCCGGATGGAAGACCGGCGAATCCGCACAGGCCTCGAAGACTGCCCTGCGGATGCCGAGCCGTGCCAGCACGGCCTCTACAGCACCCTTCAGCACAAAGAATCCGTACTCCCCTCCGTAACCGCCAAGTGTCAGACAGATGCGTTCGTCCGGCAGTTCCGTACACGCCCCCCCGACAAACACATTTCCGATCTCAAAGAGCCGCACCGATTCGTTCTTCCGGCTGTAATTCCCGGACAGGATGTCCAGGAAGGATGGGAGCATTGTCGTCCGCATGACGCTGTTCTCCTCGCCGAGCGGGTTGATGAGCCGCACGAACGAACGCAGCGGCGAGTCTTCGGGCGCGCCGATGCGATCGACGCTCTTCGGCGAGACGAAGCTGTAGGTGGCGATCTCCGAATACCCGATGCCGGACAGGAGGTCGCGCACGATGCCCCGAAGCCGCCAGTCTGTCGAAAGGGACGTCTCGACATTGTCCCTGTGCTGCGTGACCTCAAGGCGATCATAGCCGTACATGCGTGCGACTTCCTCCGTGTAATCGATCTCTTCCTTCAGGTCTACGCGTACCGAGGGGGGGGTCACCATCATGATGTTTTCGTCGCCATCCGGAGAGGCTGCGACAACGATCTCCAACCTGGAGAGCAGCCCTTCCATGTCACTGCGGCTGAGCGAAGTCCCGAGCACCTGGTTCATGCGCGATACGCGGATCGCAACGGGCTTCGGCTCCGTCTTGCCCGGATAGCAGTCCACAGAGCCGGAGAGCACGCGCCCGGCACCCGTCTGCGCGACGAGCGAGAGGACTCTGTCTGCCGCCGCCCCGGAGAGCTCAGCGGCGATGCCCTTCTCATAGCGCGAGGATGCCTCCGTTCGCACGCCCAGCGCCTTGGATGTGCGACGCACACTGTCAGGCTCGAAGTTTGCGGATTCTACGAGGATGGTCTGCGTATCTTCCACGATCTCTGAGTTCAGACCGCCCATGACGCCTGCTACGGCAACGCCCTTCTCCGCATCCTTGATGAGCAGCATCTCCGCGCCCATCGTCCGCTCCGTCCCGTCCAGCGTGGTGAAGCACTCACCCTCCGCCGCCGTATCCACGACGATGCGCCCGCCGGCGATCTGGCGGATGTCGAAGGCGTGGATGGGGTGCCCGTATTCGAGCATGACGTAGTTCGTGATGTCCACGATGTTGTTGATGGGGCGCATGCCCGCAAACATGAGGCGGCGCTGCATCCACCAGGGGCTCTCCTGGATGACGATGTCCTGCGCAACGCGCGCGACGTAGCGAGGACAGAGATCCGGCCGTCTGATCTCGACCGCGATGTGATCGGACGAGCAGGCAGATGCGTCCTCTCCCCGGACGGAGGTGTCCGGCAGCTTCAGCGGCATATTCAGGGTTGCTGCGGCCTCGCGCGCCAACCCGATGATCGAGAGGCAGTCTGGGCGGTTGGGTGTGATCTCGAAATCAATGACGGTCTCATCCAACCCGAGCGTACGCAAAAAATCGTCTCCGGGCTCGGCACCCGTGTCCTCCGGCAGTGCCCAAATGCCTTCGCGCACGTGAACGGGCGTGACCTTGTCGTCGAAGCCCAGCTCCTGCGCCGAGCAGATCATGCCGAACGACTCGACGCCGCGCAGCTTGCTCCGCTTGATCTTGAAATCATCCGGCAGCACGGCACCGACCATCGCCACTGGGACGAGCTGCCCTGCCGCCACGTTCGGCGCGCCGCAGACGATCTGGAGGGGCGCCCCCCCCTCGGATGCGGGGCCTACGTCCACGAGACAGACGTGCAGGTGATCCGAATTCTCGTGGTCTTTCACTTCGAGGACACGTCCCACCACGATGCCGGAGAGACCGGCTCCAAAGGTGTGCATGCCTTCGACGTTCGAACCCGACATCACCATGCGCTCGGCGAACTCTGCCGCCTCAAGCGTGATTTCCGTATATTCTTTCAACCAACTCAGGGGTACAAGCATTGTCTGGTCACTCCTTCTTCTGTACGTGCTGTCCTCTCATCCCCGAACCTTTGCCTGCGTGGCTCGATGCGCGGGGTCTTCGTCGCCGTCATGCGAACTGGTTCAAAAAGCGGACATCGTTCTCATAAAACAGCCTGATGTCGGCTACGCCGTGCCGCAGCATGGCGATGCGCTCCACGCCCATACCGAAGGCGAAGCCGGTATACCGCTCCGTGTCCACGCCACCGACCTTGAGCACGTTTGGATGCACCATGCCGCAGCCCAGGATCTCAATCCAGCCGCTGCCCTTGCACACGCGGCAACCGCTTCCGCCGCAGGCGAAGCAGGACATGTCCATCTCCGCCGAAGGCTCGGTGAATGGGAAGAAATGGGGTCGGAACTTCGTCCGGACATCCTCGCCAAACATGCGTTTTGCGAACGCATCGAGCGTGCCCTTGAGATCTGTCATCGTCACGCCCTCGTCCACGAGCAGACCTTCCACTTGGTGAAACATCGGCGAATGCGTCGCATCCGGCGTGTCCGTCCGAAAGCAGCGCCCCGGCGAAATCACCTTGATGGGCGGTGCACTGCGCAACAGCGTCCGCACCTGCACCGGCGAGGTCTGCGTCCGCAGCAGGATGTCTTCCGAGATGTAGAAGGTGTCCGTCAGGTCACGCGAAGGATGGTTGGGCGCAGCGTTCAGCGCGTCAAAATTGTGGAAGACCGTCTCGACCTCCGGTCCTTCTGTGACCGAGTAGCCCATGTTCCCGAAAATTCTGGTGATCTCGTCGATGATCTGCGTAATGAGGTGGCGCGCCCCCACGTTCTGCAGCCGTCCCGGCTCTGTGACATCGATGCGTTCTGTGCGCAGCTTTTCCGACTGCTGGGCGGACAAGATGGATGCCTTGCGCCCGTCGACCAGTTCCGTGATGCGGTCGCGCACAGTGTTCGCCTCCTGGCCGAGTTGCTTGCGCTCCTCCGGCGAGAGCGAACCCATCGAACGCAGAATCGCCGTCAGTTCCCCTTTTTTCCCAAGGAAGCGGATGCGCACCGCCTCGATGTCCTGCTCGCTCTTTGCAGCGGCGAGCTGTTCCTCCGCCTGCTTCAACAAATCGTTCGGGTTTGCCAACATAGACGTTCTCCTTATCTCACATCGGCGGCTCTTTCCTGCCGCGCTTTTTCATATAGAATAATCGATGCCGCCACACCTGCGTTCAGTGACTCGGCAAGCGCCCGCATCGGAATTCCCACACGCATGTCCGCGCCGTCGAGCAGGGGCTTTGCAACGCCGCCTCCCTCGTTCCCCACCACGAAGGCGATGCGGCCCTCCAGTTGGATCCTGTCACAGGGCTGACCGTCCATGACCAGCGCTGCCACTGCAATGCCTGCCTTTCGCAGCACACCGAGCATCTGCGCCCCGTCCTCCGCATACAGGAGAGGAACGCGGAAGAGCGCCCCTGCAGCCGCCCTGCACGCTTTCGGGGCATAGGCATCCGTCGTGCCGTGCATGAGGATGGCTGCATCCGCGCCGCTCGCATCCGCACTGCGCAGGATCGTTCCTAGGTTACCCGGATCCTGCAGTCTGTCGAGCACGACGAGCGTGAGGTTCCCATCGCCTCTGTCCTCCTTGCGCTCCTGCGTCAATTCACGCAGCGCGCTGACCGTGACCGGGACAGAGTCCGGCTTCAGCAGCATCGCCATGACACCCCTCGGTGTCACAGCCTCGGCAATTTCGTCGAAGAGCACCTCGGGCAGGATGAGCAGTTCCGCCCCGCACGCCGCTACTGCCGGGGGCAACGAATCCGGTGGCGTATCCTTGCGAAGGAACACCCGGAGGGGCTCTGCGCCACTGCGGATGGCCTCCTCAATAAGAATACCGCCTTCGATGAGGAAGGCGCCATTCATGTCCCTGCCTCTGCGTGTACGCAGCTTGAGCGCCAGCTTCACGGCAGGGTTTGCGCGTGAAGTGATGGCTTTCAATCGCGTTTCAGGAAGTCGGGCACGCTGAAGCGGCTCGGGTTGCCATTTTCTTCTGGCTCCGTATCGGCGTACGGGAGGCTTTCCTGCTGGGGCTCGCTGATCGGCTTGAAGCCGAATTGCTCACCGGTGACTTCGCTGTCCTTCATCTTATTGATAAAGGAGAGCCCAAACCCGTCGCTCGGGGCGGCGGCACCATCGAGCGCCCCCTCCTCCACAGCGGGCACGTATGCATCCGCTGCCTCCGGCACAACCTCCGGCGTGGGCACTGCCATCTCGGGTGTCCCCTGCTGCATCACCTGCGGCGCCTCGACCTGGGTCTCGTCGAAACCGGTCGCAATGACCGTGATTCGCATCTCGTCCGACATCTCCTCGTAGACCGCCGTGCCGAAGATGAGTACGACATCCTTGTCGGCTGCCTGCTCGATCTGATCGGCCGCTTCGTTGACCTCGAGCAGGCTCAAATCGTACCCACCCGTGATATTGAGCAGCACTGCACGGGAACCGTTGATCGAAGTCTCGAGCAGCGGGTTCTCGATGGCGGACTTGACAGCGTCTGCGACCTTGTTCTCGCCGACACCGACACCCGCACCCATGTGCGCGATGCCGCGGCTGGCCATGACGGTTCTGATGTCCGCGAAGTCCACATTGATGAGCCCCGGCCTCGTGATGATGTCCGTGATGCCCTGTACGCCCTGTTTGAGCACGTCGTTTGCCAGCATGAGCGCGTCCTCCACCGTCGTGCTCCTGTCCGCGATGAGCAGGAGTTTGTCGTTGGGGATCACGACCAAGGAGTCTACATATTTCTTCAGATACTGGATTCCGAGATCGGCGTTTGTGCCGCGTTTCTTGCCCTCGAACGAGAACGGGCGCGTGACGATGCCTACCGTCAAGATGCCGAGTTCGCGGCTGAGCTTCGCGACGATGGGGGCAGCCCCCGTACCTGTACCTCCACCCATGCCGGCGGTGATAAAGACCATGTCAGCACCTTTGATGGCATTCTCTATGTCAGAGATGCTCTCCTCGGCGGATGCCTGCCCCTTCTCAGGCAGACCGCCCGCCCCGAGCCCTCCCGTGATCTTGTCTCCGATGCGGATCTTCACATCCGCCTTGTTCCCAGCCAAATCCTGTGCGTCCGTGTTGATGGCAATGTACTCCACACCTTCCAGCTGGGACTCGATCATTCGGTTCACAGCATTGCCGCCACCGCCCCCGATGCCGATCACGACCAGCTTGGCGCTTCCTTTGTCATTGGTTTCAAACTTCAGCATTCCTTCGATTGCCATCGCGCACATTCCTCCTTAAATGATTTCCGCTATTCTGACGGCCAGAGCCGCATCCCCTCCATCTGGTATAGTGAGAGTATAGCACACTACGACATGTATTTGTAATGTTTCTGTGCCAAAACAGAAAATTTCCTCCAATTTGAATCCGCTCCGGGCGCGGATTGTAGGCGCACGTGTCAATCCCCGACCGTGACACCGCTTCCAGCGTCCGAATAGAGACCGTAGAGACGAGCGTACAGACCGCCCTTTTCCATCAGTTCATCATGGCTGCCCCGCTCCTCGATGCCATCCTCGGTCAGGACGAGGATGGTGTCCGCCCCCCGGATGGTCGTGAGCCTGTGTGCGATGGTCAGCGTCGTCCTGTCCTGCGAGAGGCGGGCAAGCGATTCCTGTACGATGCGCTCGCTCTCGTTGTCAAGCGCCGAGGTTGCCTCGTCCAGGATGAGGATGGGCGGGTTCTTGAGGAAGACGCGCGCGATGCTGATGCGCTGCTTCTGTCCACCTGACAGCTTGACACCGCGTTCGCCCACATAGGTGTCGTAGCCGTCTTCAAAGGCGCTGATGAAGTCGTGCGCACCCGCCAGGTGCGCCGCCTGCACGATCTCCTCGCGGGTCGCACCCGGGCGTCCGTACTCGATGTTGTCGCGGATGCTGCCCGAAAACAGGTAGACATCCTGTTGCACCATGCCCACCTGCCCGCGCAGGGAATGCAGACTGTAGTCGCGGATGTCGCCTCCGTCTACTGTAATGCGCCCCTCCGTCACGTCGTAGAAGCGCGGGATGAGGTTGCACAGTGTCGTCTTGCCGCTCCCTGATGGACCGACGAGAGCCACGTGCTCGCCCGCTCGAATGCGAAGATCCACACCTGAGAGCACATCCTCGTCTGCGTCGCTATAGCGGAAACGGACACCTTCGAAGCAGATTTCCCCTTCTACCGCCTCGAGATCGGTGGCACCCTCCGCGTCCATGATCTCAGGGGGCTCGTCCATGACCTCGACAAAGCGCTCGATGCCTGTCATGCCGCGCTGGAACTGCTCTGTGAACTCCACGATGCGCCGCACCGCCGTCAGCAGCATGACGACGTAGAGCAGGTAGGCAATGAAGTCTCCTGCACCGATGTCGCCCCGCATCATGAAGAGCGCCCCGCAGACGACGACCGCAACGTACATGATGCCGTCGAAGAGGCGCGTCG
>JAITHG010000060.1 GCA_031280075.1 Eubacteriales Family XIII. Incertae Sedis bacterium
AAGACGATACAGGCCTTGGGGCTGACGAAGATGCACAAGACCGTTGAGCTTGTGGATTCGCCCACGACGCGCGGTGCGGTGAACAAGGTCAGGCACTTGGTCACAGTGACCGAGGAATAGGAACGCGCTGCCGCAGACCGTAGACGGTTGTGCGGTTGCGGCGTTGCAGCAAGCAAGCGAGTCGGGATCCGGCAGATCCCGGCGCCCGGAGGTCAAACCGACCTTCACAGCGAAAGGAGTTTTAAATGGGACTGAAACTGCATGAACTGAAAGCGCCCCCCGGGTCGAGCAAGGCACCGAAGCGCAAAGGGCGTGGTACGGCGACCGGACAGGGCAAGACCGCCGGGCGCGGCATGAATGGGCAGAACAGCCGCAGCGGTGGCGGGGTTCGCATCGGGTTCGAGGGCGGACAGATGCCGCTCTACCGTCGCATCCCGAAGCGCGGTTTTACGAATATATGGCGCACAGAGTACGAGACAGTCAATGTCGAAGCGCTCAACGCCTTTGAAGACGGCACGATTGTGACGAAGGAGATTCTCCTCGAGAAGCGCCTCGTCCGCAAGCCGAAGCTGGGAGTCAAGATCCTCGGCGATGGAGCACTCGAAAAGAAGCTCACGGTAAAAGCCGACAAATTCAGCAAGTCCGCCAAGGAAAAGATCGAGGCGGCCGGGGGAACGGCAGAGGAGATATAGGATCATGTTTGAAACCATTATCAAGGCATGGAAGGAGCCTGATCTGAGGAGGAAGATCATCTTCACCCTCCTCATGATCGTAGTCTTCCGCCTGGGAGCGAACATCCCCGTGCCGGGGATGGATCGGAACGTGATAGCGGAGGCATTCAGCGGGCAGGGACTGTTCGAGATATTCGACCTGTTCTCCGGCGGAGCCTTCCAGAACTTCACTATTTTTGCGCTCAGCATCACGCCTTACATTACTGCATCCATCATTTTGAACTTGCTTACCATCGCAGTGCCCTATCTGGAGCAGCTCTCCAAGGAGGGGACGGAAGGCAAGAAAAAGATTGTCCAGTACACGCGCTACCTGACGGTCATCCTCGCATTCCTGCAGGCGATCGGACTCACGGTAGGGCTGTTCCGCAGTGCCCTCATCACGAAGGACTTCTTCTCCGTGACGGTCATCGTCATGGCCTTGACAGGCGGCACGGCCTTCCTCATGTGGCTCGGTGAGCAGATCAACGAGTACGGCATCGGAAACGGCATCTCCATCATCATCTTTGCGGGCATCATATGCCGCGCACCGGCGGCCATCGTCACGGCCATACAGAGTTACAACAACCATCAGGTCAGCCTCATCTCGCTCGTCCTGTTCAGCCTGTTCGCGGTCGCTGTCATCGCAGGCACGATCGTCGTACAGCAGGGGCAGCGGCGCATTCCGGTCCAGTACGCAAAACGCGTCGTCGGGCGCAAGATGTACGGCGGACAGAACACACACATCCCGATCAAAGTCAACCAGGCAGGCGTCATCCCCGTCATCTTCTCGATCTCCCTCCTGCAGTTCCCGCTCACGATCACGTACTTCATGAGCAAGGCGAGCGGCTTCTCGCAGTTTGTCGAAAAGTGGCTGTCGCCAGCGGGGGATCCCGGCGTGTGGATCTACGTCGCGCTGAACATCATTCTGATCATCTTCTTCACGTACTTCTACACGGCGGTCACCTTCAACGTGGTTGAGGTGTCGGACAACATGCGCGCGCACGGCGGGTTCATCCCCGGCATCCGGGCGGGGCGCACCACCGTGGAGTACCTCAACCGCGTACTTACGCGCATCACCTTTGTGGGGGCGGTCTTCTTGGCTGCCATCTCGACCCTGCCCTACCTAATCGACCAGTGGACTTCCCTGAATGTCCGCTTTGGGGGCACGGCGCTGCTCATCGTCGTCGGCGTGGCGCTGGACACGATGAAGCAGCTCGAAAACCAGATGGTCATGCGTAATTACAAGGGCTTCCTCTAGAGGTCGCCATGAACAGGTATTGGAGGTTTGGTTGTGAATAGGCTGATCCTTTTCGGTCCTCCGGGATCCGGCAAGGGGACGGAAGCGGAACTGATAACAGAACGCTGTGGCATCCCACAGATCTCGACCGGCGACATTTTCCGCAGCAACATCGCTGCGGAAACGCCGCTCGGAGAACAGGCAAAGAGCTATATTGCCCGCGGCGAGCTGGTGCCGGACAAACTGGTTACCGCCCTTGTTGCAGATAGGCTCATGCAGGACGACGTACAGGCAGGATACCTGCTCGACGGGTTTCCCCGCACGATCCCGCAGGCGGAATCATTGCAAGAGATCTTTGATGAGCATGGCGGGCAGCTCGACCACGTGATCTATCTGAAGTGCGAGCGCGACCTGCTTCTGCGCCGCCTGACGAGCAGGCGCGTGTGTGAGAACTGCGGCAAGGTGTACAACACGATCACCAACCCGCCCGCCCAGGAAGGCGAATGCAACCTCTGCGGCGGCAGAGTCGTGCAGCGAAGCGACGATACGGAGGAGACGGCAGCGCACAGGCTCTCCGTCTACAACGAGCAGACCTTGCCGCTTGCGGAATACTACGCGAAGAAAGGGCTGCTGCGGGAAGTGGACGGGGCAGGCACCGGCGAAGAAGTGTTTGCACGGCTGAAGGCATATCTCGCCCTATGATCTACCTGAAGACAAAGGACGAGGTTGAGCTGATGGCGATTTCCGGGAAGGTGACCGGACGCATCCTGTACGAGCTGCGGGATTTCATAAAGCCGGGTTTGACGACGCTGGACATAGACCGCTTTGTCTCGGACGCGATCCTGGAGGCCGGCATGATTCCGACCTTCCTCGGCTACAACGGATTTCCGGCGAGCGCCTGCGTGTCCGTCAACGAGGAGATCGTGCACGGGATCCCCGAGGAGGGGAGAGTGCTCAAGGAAGGCGACATCGTCAGCGTGGACATCGGCGCGACGCATGCGGGCTATGTGAGCGATGCCGCGAGGACTTATCCGGTCGGAGAAGTCTCCGAAGGCGCGCAGCGCATCATGGATGCCTGCCGCAGGAGCTTCTTCGAGGGGCTGAGCCTCTGCCGCAAGGGAAACCGGCTCACAGACGTGAGCCACGCCATCCAAGAGTGTGCGGAGGCGGCGGGATTCTCCGTCGTTCGGGACTTTGTGGGGCACGGCATCGGAAAGGCGATGCACGAGGATCCACAGATCAAGAACTACGGTGCCCCCGGCAAGGGCCCGAAGCTCATGCCGGGCATGGCGCTCGCCATCGAGCCGATGATCAACGAGGGCAGCTATGAGACAGAAGTGCTGCTGAACAACTGGACGGCTGTGACGATTGACGGAAAACTGTCTGCCCACTACGAAAACACCGTGGTGATTACGGACGGCGACCCGTTGGTACTCACGCTGGACGCAAGGGAAACGCTTTAGGAGGCCTTCTGTATGGCAAAGAAAGACGTCATTGAAGTGTTTGGGGTCGTGGTCGAGGCGCAGCCGAATGCGATGTTCATCGTGAAGCTGGAGAACGGGCACGAGATCCTGGCACACATCTCCGGCAAAATCCGGATGAACTTCATCCGCATTCTGCCAGGGGATCGCGTCAAGGTTGAACTTTCGCCCTACGACCTGACGCGCGGGCGCATAACATGGCGCGACAAATAATTGGGTAGGGCTTGAACTGATATATCGTTTGTGGTATCATATTTATTCGCGCGGTTTTCCCGCGGCGTAGAACGACAAGGAGAACACCATGAAAGTCAGAGCATCCGTCAAACCGATTTGCGAAAAATGCAAGATCATCAAGCGCAAAGGCCGCGTCATGGTCATCTGCGAAAACCCCAAGCACAAGCAGAGGCAGGGGTAGGAGACAATTGAACCCATCCTCCGGGACGCGGCTGATTCTCCCGTCGAGAGACGGCGGAATGGTCTTGGGGGTGTTCGATATACATTACTAAACATTACCTTACATAGTATCATGTAACGCACGATTACAGGAGGAAACGAATGGCACGTATTGCTGGGGTAGACCTGCCCAGGGAGAAACGTATCGAAATCGGGCTGACCTATATCTTTGGGATCGGCAGACCGACAGCCAACGAAATTCTCAAGAAGGCCGACGTGAGCCCAGACATCCGGGTGAAAGACCTCTCCGAGGAGGACGCCGGCAAGATCAGAAAGATTATCGACTCCGAATACAGCGTGGAAGGCGACCTCCGCAGGGATGTCAGCCTCAACATCAAGCGCCTCATGGAGATCGGATGCTACAGAGGCATCCGCCACAGGCGCGGGCTCCCCGTGCGCGGTCAGAACACGAAGACGAACGCGCGGACACGCAAAGGCCCGAAGAAGACCGTCGGGCGCAAGAAGAAGAGCGACTAATCACTTGTGAATTCGCAGGTTTGGAGGTAGATACGCATGGCAACTGCAAAGAAGACAGGCCGCAAAAAAAGAAGAGAACGCAAGAATATAGAGAGAGGACAGGCGCATATCCAGTCCACGTTCAACAACACGCTGGTCACACTGACGGACATGGGCGGCAACGCGCTGTCTTGGTCGAGCGCCGGTTCCCTCGGATTCAAAGGTTCGCGCAAATCGACCCCCTTCGCCGCGCAGATGGCTGCCGAAGCAGCCGCCAAAGGCGCGATGGAGCATGGGCTGAAGCATGTCGAAGTGTACGTCAAGGGTCCGGGATCCGGCCGTGAGGCCGCCATCCGCGCCCTGCAGTCGGCAGGTCTTGAGATCACGATGATCAAGGACATCACGCCGATTCCGCACAACGGCTGCCGCCCGCCGAAGAGAAGGCGTGTGTGACGAAGGGAGGATAGACCAGAATGGCAAGATATACAGATGCCGTCTGCAGGCTCTGCAGGCGTGAAAGCCAGAAGCTGTTCCTGAAAGGGGAACGCTGCTACAGCCCCAAGTGCGCCCTCGAGCGCCGCAACTACCCGCCAGGACAGCACGGGCAGGGCAGGAAGAAGGTCTCGGACTACGGGACGCAGCTCCGGGAGAAGCAGAAGGCAAAGCGTTTTTACGGGCTGCTCGAGAAGCAGTTCCACAACACCTTCCTCAAGGCATCGAAGCGCCGCGGGATCACGGGTGAAAACCTGCTCGTCATGCTCGAGATGCGCCTTGACAACACCGTCTTCCGCATGGGCTTCGCATCTTCACGCAAGGAAGCGCGCCAGCTCGTCAATCACGGGCATTTCCTCGTGGACGGCAAGAAGGTGGACATCCCCTCCTACGAAGTGAGACCGGGGCAAAAGGTCTCCGTCCGGAAGCGCAGCCAAAGTTCGCAGAAATTCAAAGAGATCAAGGATTTCCAGATCACTGTGCCAGCTTGGCTGAGCGTGGATGTGGAGAAGCTCGAAGGCACAGTGCTTTCCGCTCCTTCGCGTACAGACATCGATACCCCGATCGCTGAGCACCTCATCGTCGAGCTGTATTCGAAGTAAACTTGTTCGCTAGGAATCCTTAAGGAGGAAAACGACTGTGCTAGAAATCGAAAGACCCACAATCGAATGCATATCCGGGGACGAGGCGACTTACGGTAAGTTTGTGGTGGAGCCGCTGGAGCGCGGCTATGGGACGACGCTCGGCAACAGCCTGCGTCGCATCCTGCTCAGCAGCCTGCCGGGCACGGCTGTCACGTCCATAAAGATCGAAGGCATCCTGCACGAGTTTTCGACCATCCCCGGCGTGAAGGAGGATGTGACCGAGATCATCCTCAATCTCAAGAAGCTCGCGGTGCGCATCCTGAGCGAAGACGACAAGCACGCTGTCATCAACGTGAAGGGACCAGCCATCGTCACCGGTGCCGATGTCCAGGCGGATCCTGATGTAGAGATCTTCAACACGGATCTTCACATCGCTACGCTTGAGGACGGCGCATCGCTCTACATGGAGATCAATCTCGCCCGTGGGCGTGGCTACGTGACATCAGACCTGAACAAGACCGAAGCGACACCCATCGGTGTCATCCCCGTCGACTCTATCTACACCCCCGTGCGGAAGGCGAACTTCAACGTCGAAAACACCCGCGTCGGGCAGGTGACGGACTACGACAAACTGACGCTCGAGGTCTGGACTGACGGCAGCGTCTCGCCGAAGGAGAGCGTCTCCATCGGCGCGAAGATCATGCAGGAGCACCTGAAGCTGTTCATCGAACTGGACGACAGCGGGCTGGGCATCGACATCATGATCGAGAAGGAGGAAGACCAGAAGGAGAAGGCGCTCGAGATGACCATCGAAGAGCTCGAACTTTCCGTGCGTTCCTTCAATTGCCTGAAGCGCGCCAACATCAACACCGTCGAGGAGCTCACCTTGAAGAGCGAGGATGACATGATGAAGGTTCGCAACCTCGGGCGCAAGAGCCTTGAAGAAGTCAAACAGAAGCTTGAAGAGCTGGGGCTGGGCCTCAGACCGGGCGACGAATAGGAGGTAGGATCCATGCCAGGATACAAAAGATTAGGCAGGTCGACTGCGCACCGAAAGGCGATGCTGCGCAACCTCGTGACGGATCTCCTGCGAAACGGCAGGATCACGACCACGAGCATGCGCGCGAAAGAAGCGGGGCGCATGGCAGAAAAAATGATCACGCTTGGGAAGCGCGGTGACCTGCATGCGCGCAGGCAGGCGCTCAGTGTCATCTACGACGAGGATGTCGTGACACAACTCTTCGAGAGGATCGCCCCCGGATACGAGGACAGGAATGGTGGATACACGCGCATCCTGAAGCTCGGTCCCCGTCGTGGGGACGGCGCGGAGGAAGTGTTTCTCGAACTCGTTTAGGCATTTGGCAAAAACAATGGTATAATGGAAACAATTCAACGACCCTTTCGGCTGAGGGTCGTTGCTTGCAAAAGGCACGGCAGTTTTTTTAGAACTACGCTTTTTCCGTTGACAGCTATTCGGGAAGCATGCTATACTACTTCCGACCGAGCGGTCGGAAATTGTCTGGATAAGGCAAAGAGGACCCGATAGTCGTACAGGGCTTCTTCGGTAGGAGATAGAATGGCAAGAGGAACATCGGTCACTAGGGGAGGCTCACGTAGGGCACTTGTTGCGGTATTCGTCATATTCATCGTTGCGCTGGTCGCAATCGCTGGTGGGCGGGAGGTTTATAGATATCTAAACCCAGAGCCGCAAGGGCAGGAGAAGGTCTTCAATGTACGGGTATCGGAGGCTGTTATTGGCGATATATCCGTCCGCTCGATCTATACGGGGAAGCTCGTTTCGGCGAATGAAGTGAGCGTCTTTCCCAAAATTCCAGGCAAAGTGGTTTCAGTGGATGTCGCGATCGGCGACAGGGTGAGGCGTGGGCAGATGCTGTTCCGCGTCGATCCATCCGATGTCCAAGCACAGGCAGCACAGGCACAGATACAGTACGAAGCGGCGGGCAAGGCAAGAAACATGGCGCAAAGCTCGCTTTCCGACGCAAAGGGTGCGGTCGAGGACGCGCGTGACGCGGTACGCACGGCGACCAAGGCGGTCAAGGACGCAAAAGCTGCGGTTGCGCAAAACCCAGCACTCGCGCAGATGCCCGACCAAAATCCCGTGACTGCGGCGCAGGCGGGGCTTTCGCAGGCAAAGGCAGGGCTCGCGCAGGCGAAGGCGGCGCGCAAGCAGGCGCAATCGGGGCTGAACCAGGCGGATGCGCAGTACCGGCTTGCCGGGGAGGGTGTCAGCTCGGCATCGAAGGCGACGGCAGACTGTACGGTGGTTGCACCCATCGGGGGTGTCGTGACGGCTCTGAGCGTGCAGACTGGCGGGATGGCTTCCCAGGCGATGCCCTCCGCCGTCATCACCGGCACGGACGAGCTCAAGGTCATGACCTCCATCGGCGAGAGCTTCCTTGGCAGCGTCAAAAAAGGCACAGGAGTGGATGTCTATGTTCGCTCCGTTTCAGAGGATGCCTACAAGGGCAAGATCAGTGCAATCGTGCCATCGCCAGCGCAAGGGCAGACAACCTACCCGGTCGTCATCCAGTTCACGCAGTCGGACAGTCGGCTGAAACCGGGCATGTTCGCCGAGATCTCCATGGTCTCCGCCCGCTCTTTGGAGACCATCACAGTCCCCTCTGGTGCAGTGATGATCCGCTCCGGGCGCGAACAGGTATGCGTGCTCACAGCGGACGACAAGCCCGTCTTCGTGGATGTGGAGACCGGCCTTGATGATGGGGAGGCCGTCGAAATCGTCAGCGGCGTGTCCATTGGAGACCGCATTGTGCACGAAGGGCAGCACTTCCTCAACGAAGAATCTATCGTAAGGGTGAT
>JAITHG010000134.1 GCA_031280075.1 Eubacteriales Family XIII. Incertae Sedis bacterium
ATTTCACCCCCCGTATACTACGTGCATATTATCATCCATTCTCGCGCTGGTCATTATTAGGAGGTAACATCCATGTCAAACACAAGCGCAGCGGTTCTCGAACGTATCCCTGAACAGGAAGAGAAGGTCTTCAAGATCTATGGCATGCCATGGCACTGCTTTCTGCTGTTCTCCGCCGTCGTGCTCGCCGCGACCTACATCGGCGTGCTTCCGGCAGGCATGATCGGGGCCTTCCCCCTCATGATCGTCATCGGGGCAGTGTTCGGTCTGCTCGGCGACAAGACACCCTTCATCAACACCTTCCTCGGTGGAGGCCCCATCCTCGTCATCTTTGGGTCGGCGGCGCTCGTGACCTTCGGCATCCTGCCGGAGACCTATATCGAGAACATGACGAACTTCATGAAGACCGAAGGCTTCCTCGACTTCTACATCGCTGCCCTCATCACGGGATCCATCCTCGGCATGAACCGCAAGATGCTCATCCGTGCCGCGCTGCGCTACCTGCCAGTCATCCTCGGCGGCGTGGTGCTGTCGCTCACGCTTGCAGCCATCCTCGGCGCGGTGACGGGCTACGGTGCGAAGCAGGCGATCTTCTTCATCGCGATCCCGATCATGGGCGGCGGCATGGGCGCAGGTGCTGTACCCCTCTCCCAGATCTTTGGCGATGGGCTGAACACGGATCCCGCCGCCATGCTCAACATCATGATCCCAGCCGTGGCCCTCGGCAACGCGCTCGCCATCGTCAGCGGCGGGTTGCTCAACCGCATCGGCAAGGGCAGACCCTTCCTCAGCGGGGAAGGGCGCCTCATGCGTGTAAAGGACGAGCGCGAGGCAGCGGACATGGAGACAGATGCCGCGACGCAGGCAGCCTATGAGAAGATCGACCTCGGGCAGATGGCGGTCGGGCTGCTCATCGCGACGAGCTTCTTCGCCTTCGGGACGATCATCAACAAATTCGTGCCCGATGTACACAGCTACGCCTGGATGATCATCAGCGTCGCAGTCATCAAGGCGCTCGGCATCATGCCGCAGAAGTTCGAAGTCTGCTGCTACCAATGGTTCCAGTTCGTCATGCGCAACCTGACGGGCGTTCTGCTCGTCGGCATCGGCATCGCCTACACGAACCTCTCCGAAATCGCATCCGCCTTCTCCGTGCAGTACCTGCTCCTCGTCGCAGCCACCGTGTTCGGCTCCATCGTCGGCTCGGGCTTCGTCGGCCGCCTCGTGGGGCTCTATCCCATCGAGGCCTCCATCACTGCCGGTCTGTGCATGGCGAACATGGGCGGAACAGGCGATGTCGCCGTGCTGTCCGCCGCAAAACGCATGGAGCTCATGCCCTTCGCGCAGATCTCCTCACGCATCGGCGGCGCATTCATGCTCATCCTCGCCACCGTCGCGCTGCAGTTGTTCCGGTAGGGGCAAGCAGGGCGAATTGAACCTATCTGATCAAAGGAGTAAAACCACAATGAACTATGCTGAAGAATCCGTGAAGATGCACAAGGTCTGGAAGGGCAAGCTCGAGACCGTCCCAAAGATGGCGGTCAAGACGAAGGATGCCCTCTCCGTCGCCTACACGCCCGGAGTGGCACAGCCCTGCCTCGAGATCCAGAAAGACCCGTCGCTCAGCTATGACCTGACAGGGCGTTGGAACACGGTTGCCGTCATCTCCGACGGCACGGCGGTGCTCGGGCTTGGGGACATCGGACCGGAGGCGTCCATGCCCGTCATGGAAGGAAAGTGCGTGCTGTTCAAGGCATTCGGGGACGTGGATGCCGTGCCTCTCTGTATCCGTTCCAAGGAAGTGGACGACATTGTCGAGACGGTCGCGCTGCTCGAGGGCAGCTTCGGCGGCATCAACCTCGAGGACATCGCCGCACCGCGCTGCTTCGAGATCGAACGCAGGCTGAAAGAGCGCTGCGACATCCCCATCTTCCACGACGACCAGCACGGCACGGCCGTGGTCGTCCTTGCGGCGATGATCAACGCGCTGAAGCTCGTCGGCAAGGAGCTCTCCAAGGTGCGCGTCATCATGAACGGCGCGGGTGCGGCGGGCGTGGCAGTCACGCGCCTGCTCATCGCCATGGGGCTTGCGGATGTCATCCTCTGCGACCGGCAGGGTGCCATCTACAAAGGGCGGGAAGGGCTTAACGCCGAAAAGGCATCCATCGCGGAAATCACGAACCAGTCCTGTGAGACGGGCAGCCTGGCAGACGTCATCCAAGGCGCGGACGTGTTCATCGGCGTCTCTTCCCCCGGCATGGTCACGCAGGACATGGTGCGCAGCATGGCAAAGGATCCGATCCTCTTCCCCATGGCAAACCCCACCCCGGAGATCATGCCCGACGAGGCAGCGGCGGCAGGCGCTGCCGTCATCGGCACAGGTCGCAGTGATTTCCCGAACCAGATCAACAACGTACTCGCCTTCCCCGGCATCTTCCGCGGAGCCTTCGACGTGCGCGCCAAGGACATCAACAACGAGATGAAGATTGCGGCGGCCTATGCGCTGGCAGAGCTGGTGGGCGACAAACTCGCTCCCGGCTACATCATCCCGGAAGCCTTCGACCCCCGCGTCAAGGACGCCGTGGCGAAGGCGGTGGCAGAGGCAGCCGTGAAGAGCGGGGTTGCGAAAGCATAGACACCACAGCAGCGCGCAAGACGCGCCACTGCACGGCAGTAAAAAAGGAGGAAATGGCAGCGGGGCGCAGTTTGTGCCCCACCGCCATTTTTTGTGGGCGATCTACGCCCCGGGACGGTATAATGTAGGTCGCGCCGTCCCGCCGGA
>JAITHG010000266.1 GCA_031280075.1 Eubacteriales Family XIII. Incertae Sedis bacterium
TAAGCAGGCAGGTGTGCCACCGCCGAGCCAGAGGATGAAGCCCTTTTCGTGATACTGTGTGGATATGGTCCACTCTTCATCGAACCTATCCCAGCGAGAGACGCGCGCATTGGGGTCAAAAGATACGCGTCTGCAGCGCCCGTCCGCCAGAATGGCGATGATCTCGTCCGCGTAGGCGCTCATGTCTTTGCGAATGGTGCCCCCGTCTGCAGCGGGTCTTTTGACCTTTCCAAAGTATTCCGCCTGCGCAATGTGCGAAACGTAATAGCTGTCCTTGTCCCCATACAGGATCGGCTGCTCGCGAAAGAACCATAGGCAGAAGAGCGCAAACAACACAAGCAGGGGCAGTACTACGCAGCCACGCTTCACCCATTTGTTCTCCGTCCACAGTTTTTTCATGCTTCCTTTTGCGCAAGACACTGCAGGTCTCGCGCGGCTCCTTTCCTTTCTCAAAGGGGAGATCGGTCATGTTGTCCTTTTGCTTCCAGCAAGATCGTTGCGTCATATCTGCGCGCACTTGCCAAACGAGTATTGCCCGTCACCAAGCACCGTACATGACGGGCAGACGGCAATACCGATGCACTAGTAACCGTTCATCGAAAGTCAAAACGAGAAAATTTTCTCATGCACTTTCCAGCTAAGTTTCTCTTCATACGGCACGGTAGAGAACTGATATTGGTATGCCGTTGCCCACGGAGAATCATAATGCTTCGATTGATGGGGCACACTTACCCATCTATCATCCTGGAAATCCTTGCCCTTCCCACTATTGTCATTGTAGTAATATTGGCGCTGCCACTCATATATTATGGTTATCTTTTGCGAATACAGACCGAGGTTCCAACTACTGCCATATTGCGCATAGGTGTGCTGATCGATGCAGTCGAACAGTAGATATACTTCCAAAAGATCTCTCGTGCTGCCTGTGACCGTGGTAACATTGTAGTGATTTTTGAATGCTTGCCAAAGAGAGATGCCTGAAGCGTAAAACGACACAGCCGGACTAGCTACAGACGCACCGGTGAGAAGGACATTGTAGATCAAATTTGCCGTAGCCCATGTCCCTGCACCTTTCTTCACTTGGAAGGTAGGCGTTCCAATGCCTGTCCAGTATGTCCGGACACTTTTCATCTTAACACCGTTATACGTGTATGGTGTAGAAGTCTGTGTTGCACGCATGCTCATGCCATTGGTGACAGACCTCCGCTCCTGCGTCGGCAACAACACAGACACTTTGGCATCCATGTTCCCGATCTGGAGAGCCTGCTCATACCGTGACTGAACCTTTTCACGAACCTCTGTGGGAAGAGACGCGTCATCAAGTAAGGACTGCATGGATGAGGCATCTTTGACCGCCCCGTCCACCCTTTCTACAGGGAAAAGTCTTTTTCCCTCCGGGGTGTCCATCTCCATGGCATACTGCCCATCCAGGGACAGTTTGAGCCCCTTGATGTCAGTTGGCAGCAGATAAAGCACGCCTGGATCCACCCCCAACTCTGCCCTGCTCTTTTCAATACCCGTTGGTGGTGCAGCAAAAGCGGACGAGGCGAGTCCGCACACCATTGCGACCACCAGAGCCACCGCGATCAGTTTCCTCAACATCGCTTTTACCTTGTCCCTTTCTGTTCTCTAACAGAACACTTATTGGTAGACATACGGAAATCTCCGATTTCGTCGTATGTCGCACCTCGAGGATGCCAGCGCTCCAGCGCGTGGACATCTATCGTACCGGTACGACTTCCAGAGTTTCATTGCCGTCGCAACAACTCTTGCTACACGTCATATTGTTCACATAGCACCCGCGTCCGGATTGCAAAGCGCGTCTGTGCTTTTATTGTTGTATATAAGTTTTCTGCTGTCAATAGGTTCTGCGCAAGAGGGGGAAAATCCTGCGTAAGTGGGGACATTTGCGTAAAAGATGAAGCTGATTGACCGCGACTTGCGCGTCTCAGCGCTTGAAAAATCGGGGTTTGTATGATAATGTAGACAGGCAACTACCCAGCGGCGGATTCGCCGCACCATCGTCTGCACAGGCGATTTGTTTTTATTGGCACCCTTTGCTTGGAATCGTTGGATTAGGACAACTGCAATGAAGATTGACGAAAAACTGATAGGCTATCTGGCGGAGCTTTCGCGGCTTGCGCTCACGGAGGCGGAGGGGCAGGCACGGATGCGTGACCTCTCCGACATCCTGGACTACATGGACAGGCTGAACGAGCTGGACACGGACGGGCTGCCGGAGATGACGCACCCCTTCGAGGCGTCAAACCGCTTCCGGGACGACGAAGTCACGGGCAGCGACCGGCGGGCGGACATGCTGGCAAACGCCCCCGAGGCGCGCGGCGACTATTTCAAAGTGTTCAAGACGGTGGAGGAATAAGGCATGGGCGACGACATCAGGAGCATGGGCGCACTTGCCATCGGCACGCTCATCAAGGAACGGAAGGCGAGCAGCCCCGAAGTGACAAGGATATTCCTTGACGCGGCGCTGGCGGACGCGGCGAAGCCTGACGGCGACGAGACGAAGGTCAACGCCTTCATCAGCATCGACGAAGAGGGGGCGATGCGGCAGGCGGAGGAAGCCCAGCGGCACATCGACGCGGGCAGTGCCCCCTCCCCGCTCGCAGGCGTGCCCTGCGCGGTGAAGGACAACATCTGCGTGCGGGGCACGGCGACGACGGCAGCCTCCCGCATCCTCGAACACTTCGTCCCGCCCTACGACGCGACGGTCGTCGAGAAGCTGCGCGGCGCGGGGGCAGTCATCCTCGGCAAGGCAAACCTCGACGAGTTCGCCATGGGCGGTTCGACGGAGACTTCCTATTTCGGGGTCACGCGCAACCCGGCAGACCTCTCGCGCGTGCCGGGCGGCTCGTCCGGCGGCTCGGCGGCGGCGGTCGCGGCAGGCTTCGTACCGTGGGCGGTCGGGTCGGACACGGGTGGATCCATCCGTCAACCCTGCGCCTTTACAGGCGTGACCGGCATCAAGCCGACCTACGGCAGCGTGTCGCGCTACGGGCTGATGGCATACGCGTCCTCCCTCGACCAGATCGGTCCCATCGCCAGGGACGCGCGCGACTGCGCGGCTGCCCTCGCCATCCTGTCCGGACCGGACGAGCGGGACAGCACGGACGTCATCCCCGAGCCCTTCGCCTTCGGCGAGCTGGCGCGCGCGGCGGCGGACGGGAGCAAGGACAGCGGCGAAGGTGGAAGCGTCCGCGCCCGGCTGGCACGCATGAAGGTGGGGCTTCCCACAAACTATTTCCAAGCTGGCATCTCGGACGACGTGAAGGAGACCATCCTCGCGGCAGCGGACAGGCTTCGGACGCTCGGCGCGCAGGTGGAGGAATTCGACCTGCCGCTCATCGAGCACGCCGTGCCCGCCTATTACATCATCGCCTGCGCGGAGGCGAGCTCCAACCTCTCCCGCTACGACGGCGTGAAGTACGGCTACCGCTCCAAGGCGGCGCAGGACATCCTGAGCGAGTACACGCGCACGCGCAGCGAGGGCTTCGGCACAGAGGTCAAGCGGCGCATCATGCTCGGCTCCTTCGTGCTCAGCTCCGGCTACTTCGATGCATATTATAAGAAGGCACTCAAAGTCCGCGGGCTGATCGCGCGCGCCTTCGACGAGGCGCTCGGGCGCTTCGATTTCATCCTCAGCCCCGTCACGCCGAGCGTCGCATACCGGATCGGCGAGCAGATCGGCGACCCGCTCGCCATGTACCTCGCCGACATCTACACGGTGTCGGTCAACCTCATCGGTGCGCCTGCCATCGCGCTGCCCTGCGGCACGGGGGAAGGCGGGCTGCCCGTCGGTATGCAGTTCATCGGTCGCCCCTTCGGGGAGGAGACCTTACTCGCGGCTGCCTGCGCTTGGCAGGAAAGGTAGGCAACAGGAAATGCGTTATGAAACAGTAATCGGTCTTGAAGTGCATGTGGAACTTTCGACGCGGACGAAGATCTTCTGCGGTTGCTCGACGGAGTTTGGCGGCGAGCCGAATTCGCACGTCTGCCCCGTCTGCCTCGGGATGCCGGGCAGCCTGCCCGTCCTGAACCGGGAGGTCGTCGAGAAGGCGCTGCGCGCGGGTGTCGCGCTGCACTGCGACATCGCCCCGGTGAACATCTTCGACCGGAAGAACTACTTCTACCCCGATCTGCCGAAGGACTACCAGATCTCCCAGCTCTACCACCCCATCTGCCAGAACGGCTTCGTCGAGATCGACATGGGGGCGTACAGGAAGAAGGTGCGCATCCACGAGATCCACATGGAGGAGGATGCCGGCAAGCTCGTGCACGATGCGGGAGCAAGCCTCGTGGACTACAACCGCTGCGGCGTGCCGCTCATCGAGATCGTGTCCGAGCCCGACCTGTCGAATGCCGACGAGGTTCAGGCGTACCTCGACAAGCTGCGCGAGATCCTCGTCTACATCGACGTGTCGGACTGCAAGATGGAGGAAGGCTCGATGCGTGCCGACGTCAACCTCTCCGTGCGCCCGGAAGGGGTGTCGGAGTACGGGACGCGCACAGAGACGAAGAACATGAACTCCATCAAGGCGATCCGCCGCGCCATCGGCTTCGAGGAGGCGCGGCAGACCGCACTCGTGGAAGCGGGCGGCGCGGTCATCCAGGAGACGCGCCGCTGGGACGATGCCAAAGGCGAAAACTACGCCATGCGCAGTAAGGAGAACGCGCAGGACTACCGATACTTCCCCGACCCCGACCTCGTGCCCCTGCACATCGACGCGCCTTGGTTGGCGCGCGCGCGGGACGGGCTGCCGGAACTCGCGGAGGCAAAGCGCGCGCGCTACGTGGCAGACTGGGGCATCCCGGCGAAGACAGCCGCCGTGCTGACGGCGGAGCGCGGGGTCGCGGAGCTCTTTGAGGGCGTGACGGCGGCGCTCGGCGGCAGCAAGGAGGCGGCGCGGGAGGCGGCGAACACGGTTTCCGGCGACATCCTGCGGCTCATCAAGGAGACGGGGCAGGATCCCGGGCAGCTTTCGGTCAGCGCGGAGAAGTTCGCGGCGGCACTGCGCCGCGTCGCGGACGGCACGGTGAACCGCGCGGGGGGGCGGCAGATCGTCGAGGCGGTCTTCCGCGAGGATGCGGACGTCGATGCCTTCATCGAGGCGCATGACCTGGCAATCGTGCGCGACGACGCACTGACACAGGAGACCGTCGCGCGTGTCATTGCGGACAACGCACAGTCGGTCGCCGACTACAAGGCCGGCAAGGACAAGGCGTTCGGATTTCTCGTCGGGCAGGCGATGAAGGCGCTCGGGGGCAAAGCCAGCCCGCAGGAGGTCAACGCGGCGCTGAAGGAGGCGCTGGAGGGCGCAGGTGTCTCAGTGCAGCTGAGCGCGAAAGCGACAGGCGGTGCTACCGAAGCAAAAAGCGCTGCTGCGGAGACGAAAAGTGCTGCCGCTGAAACGAAAAGCGCTGCTGCGGAGACGAAAGCCGGGCAACCGAGGGCGGTGCCCCCCACAGCCCCATCATGGCGAGCAGCCGAAGACACCCCGTCATTGCGAGGAGCCGAAGGCACCCCGTCATTGCGTGCAGCCGAAGGCGACGAAGCAATCCAGCGCCCGTCAGGTGATTCCATTGACAGAACCCCTGAAGCAGGAGCACTGCTTCGGGATTACCTGCATATCTCCGGACGTTACCGGACGCGCACCTGCGGCGAGATCACGGATACAGACATCGGCGAGGAGGTGCTGCTTGCGGGCTGGGTGCACAGCATCCGCGACCACGGCGGCATCACCTTCCTGGATCTGCGCGACCAATACGGGCTGACGCAGGTCGTCGTCACGGAGGAGATGGTGGGGCGGCTGCGCCGCGAGAGCGCCCTGTCCGTGCGCGGGCGCGTGGTTGGGCGCGCCGAGGAGACCGTCAACCCCGGCATTGCGACGGGCAGCGTCGAGCTGAAGGCGGAGCGCATCGAGATCGTCGGTCCCTGCCTCAATACCCTGCCCTTCGAGGTCGAAGGCTCGAAGGAGGTCAAGGAGGAACTGCGCCTCAAGTACCGATACCTCGACCTGCGCAACCCGCAGGTCCACGACAAGATCATCCTGCGCGCGGAGATCATCAAGTTCCTGCGCCGGGAGATGGAGGCGCTCGGCTTTACGGAGATCCAGACACCCATCCTCGCCAACTCGTC
>JAITHG010000271.1 GCA_031280075.1 Eubacteriales Family XIII. Incertae Sedis bacterium
CGCGTTCAAGGTGCTCGGCGGCAGCTTTGCCATCGGGAACTACCTCGCGAAGCGTCTCGGCGTGGACATCAGCGAATTGCCTTTTGACAAGCTCGTGTCCGACGAAATCTGCGAAAAGCTCGGCGATGTCACTTTCGTGACCGCCACGGACGGCAACCACGGCAGGGGCGTCGCCTGGACGGCGAACCAGCTCCGCAAGAAGTCTGTGGTCTACATGCCCAAAGGCAGCTCCCTCGAGCGCCTCGAGAACATCCGCAAAGAGGGCGCGGAGGCATCCATCACAGACATGAACTACGACGAGGCGGTGCGCCTGGCGAACAGCATGGCAGAGACAAAGGGCTGGGTCATGGTGCAGGACACGGCGTGGGAAGGCTACACGGACATCCCCACCTGGATCATCCAAGGATACGCGACGATGGGGCTGGAGGCGTATACGCAGTTGCCTGAAAAGCCCACGCACATCTTCCTGCAGGCAGGGGTCGGCTCGTTCGCGGCATCCGTGACAGGGCTGTTTGCGAGCATCTACGGCGAGGATCGCCCTGTCGTCACCATCGTCGAACCGAACAAGGCAGACTGCGTGTTCCGGACGGCGGAGGCAAACGACGGGGAGCGCCGCTTCGTGACGGGCGACATGGACACCATCATGGCGGGTCTCGCCTGCGGCGAACCCTGCACCATCGGATGGAACGTCCTGCGCGACTACGCAGACAATTTCGTCTCCTGCCCCGACTACATCTCGGCGAAGGGGATGCGCATGCTTGGAAACCCCGTGGCAGACGACCCGAAGGTCGTCTCGGGCGAGAGCGGCGCGGTCACGCTCGGGTTGGTTGCCGAGCTGATGCAGAATCCTGATTATGCATCCTACAAGGAGCAGATCGGTCTGGATGCGCATTCGAAGATCCTCTGCTTCAGCACGGAAGGCGCGACCGACCTCGCAGGCTATCGCTCCATCGTTTGGGACGGAATGGTTCCGAGTCTCAAAGAAAAGTAAGAATCGCACAGGGATGCGCCAAACCCACGCCAAATGCCCCGAGGCGGGCAGGGCGGGGGAGGGTGTCCCGGAAACGAGGTACAACAAATGAACGAACAGAGAAGACAGGAAGTGGTCGCCCTCTGCCAGGAGCTCATCCAGGTGCAGAGCTACTCCGGCGAGGAGGCGGGTGTCGTGTCCGTCCTGGAGAAGAAGCTCCAGGAGAAGGGCTTCGACGAGGTGCGCTGTGACCGTTATGGGAACATCGTCGCCTGCATCCGCGGCAACAGGCCGGGCAAAAAGATCCTGTTTGACGGGCACATCGACACCGTGCCGGTCACGGACGAAAGCGTTTGGACGCATCCGCCCTTTGCGGCAGAGATTGCGGACGGGCGCATCTATGGGCGCGGGACGAGCGACATGAAGGGGGCGGTCGCCGCCTTCGTCTGCGCTGCCGCGAACTTCGCAGAGGACACGGGGCGCGACTTTGCCGGAGAGATCTACATCGCCGGCGTTGTCCATGAAGAGTGCTTCGAGGGCGTTGCGGCACGCGAGATCAGCAAGACCGTGCAGCCCGACTACGTGGTCATCGGCGAGGCATCCCAGGCCAACCTCAAGATCGGGCAGCGTGGACGCGCCGAAATCGTCGTAGAGACGTTCGGCATCCCCTGCCATTCGGCAAACCCGGACAAGGGTGTGAACGCTGTATACAAGATGGCGGGGCTGATCGAGGCGATCCGCACGCTGCCGGAGACGGAACACCCCGTGCTCGGCAAAGGCATCCTCGAGCTGACGGACATCAAGTCTTCGCCGTACCCCGGCGCGTCCGTCGTCCCGGAATACTGCCGAGCGACCTACGACCGCCGGCTGCTCGTGGGCGAGACGCGCGAAAGCGTGCTGGCACCCCTGCAGGCGCTCGTGGATCAGCGGATGGCGGACGACCCGCAGCTCAAGGCGAAGGTCTCCTACGCGGTCGGCAGCGAGCTGTGCTACACGGGAGACACCATCGAGGGCGAGCGTTTCTTCCCCGGTTGGCTGCACGAGGAGGGCGAAGACTTCATCGCCGCAGTGAAGAGCCGACTCGAGGAGAAGGGCTTCAACCCAGCCATCGACTACTATAATTTCTGCACGAACGGCAGCCACTACGCAGGCGAAGCAGGGATCCGGACCATCGGGCTTGGACCTTCGCGCGAAAACCTCGCGCACACTGTCGACGAGCATATCGAAATCGAACAGCTGACGAAGATCACGGAGTGCTATGAATCCGTGATGCATGCGCTGCTCGTATAAAAAAGAGTTTATTCCATTACTGTAAACAGCACCCCTCGGAGGTTTATTGTATGAACAGTATCCAGATCACAGCATTGACCATCATCCTCGTCTACATGGCGGCGACCGTCTGCCTCGGACTCTTCATCTCGCAGCGGAAGAAGAACAAGGCACAGAAGCAGAGCAACGAGGACTTCCTCATGGCCGGCAAGTCCCTCGGACCGCTCGTGCTGGCAGGCACGCTCTTCGCCGCGAACACCGGCGGGGCGAGCACCATGGGTGTCGCGACGAACGTGCTCGGGCAGGGGCTCTCCGCGAGCTGGTATGTAATCGCGGCAGGCATCGGCTTTGTGCTCGTGTCCTTCATCGCGCCGTATTTCCGTCGCTCGCAGTCCAGCACCGTGCCGGAGATCATCAGCAAGCGTTTCGGTAAGGGCGCGCACGTCTTCACCGCCTTCACGTCCATCTCGGCGCTGTTCATGGCGACGGGCGCGCAGATCATCGCGACCGCTTCCATCATCAACGTCGTCACGGGCTTCTCCTTCAACATCGCCGCTGTCATCACCACCATCATCGTCATCATCTATACCATGATCGGCGGATTCAAGTCCGTTACAGCGGCAAACATGATGCATGTGCTCTTCATCACCGTCGGCATGACTGCCGCCATGTTCATCATGGTGAACAACAGCGAGGTCGGCGGCTTCTCTGCGCTGATGGATCGCGCTGCCGCGTTCACGACGCTTCCGGACGGCGCGCCGGTCAACTTGCTCGGCGTACTGGAAGTGGGCGTGCCCACCATCATCGGCTACATTGCAATGTACTTCATGACCTTCCCCACCGGACAGGAGATCGTCCAGACGTTCTGCTCGGCGAAGAGCGGTGGTGCAGCCAAGGCAGGTTCGCTCATCGCGGGACTGCTGTCCGCTGCCTATGCCATCGTCCCCGCCCTCATCGGTCTCATGGCCTACGTCTGCATCGATGGCTATGCCTCGGAAGGCATGCAGAAGAACGCACTGGCAGAGGCGACCATCCACTTCGCGCCCCCCGTCATCGCGGGTATCGTGCTTGCCGCTATCGTCGCGGCCACGATGAGCAGCGCTTCCGGCAACATGATCGGAACGGCGACGATGTTCACGAACGACGTGTTCCGCCCCTACATCAACAAGGGTGTGCATGACGACCGCAAGGAGGTCTGGATCTCCCGTCTGACCATGGTCGTGGTCGGCGCAGTCGGGCTGCTCATCGCCATCTTCTCGAAGAACATCATCAGCGTCATGATGGGCGCGTTCGCCCTGCGCAGCGCGGGTCCCTTCGCCGCTTTCATCTGCAGCCTGTTCTACAGGGGCGTGACGCGCCGTGCTGGTTTCCTGTCCATCGTCATCGGCACGATTGTCGCTGCCGTGTGGATCTACGGGTTCAAGACACCTTGGGGGCTGAGCGCCATGGTGCCCGGCGGCATCGCTGCTTTCCTCACCATCTTCTCGGTGTCCGTCCTCGACCGGAAGCTCGGGCTTCCTGCCGCGCCGGAAATCGAGTTCTCAGACAACTGATTTCTCTTACACAGTCAGCAGTCATAAGGAGAATGCGACCATGAAAAAAGTCATTATCAAAAACGGGCTGGTCATCGACGGAACGGGCACAGAAGGCTTCCAGGCAGACGTGCTGGTCAGCGGCGACCGCATCGAGAAGGTCGGCGCGTCCATTGACGCGGCAGACGGGGACGAGGTCGAGGTCATCGACGCATCGGGGCTTGTCGTTGCCCCCGGCTTCATCGATACGCACAGCCACAGCGATCTCTGCGTCCTCACGGAGCCGCAGATCCTGCCTAAGATCATGCAGGGCATCACGACGGAGGTCCTCGGGCAGGACGGCATCTCGATGGCACCGCTGCCGAAGGAGTACATCAGCCCCTGGCGGAAGAACCTCGCAGGGCTGGACGGTGACAGCGACGACATCGATTGGGAGTTCGTCGACACGGCAGGCTACCTGAAGCTCATCGAGGCTGCCCGCCCCGGCATGAACGAGTGCTACCTCGTCCCGCACGGCAACATCCGCATGGAGGCGATGGGGCTGGACAACCGCCAGCCGACAGAGGAAGAGATCGAGAAGATGCGCGCCGTGACGCGCCGTGAGATGGAGGCTGGCGCGGTCGGCCTCTCCACGGGGCTGATCTACATGCCCTGCGCCTACTCGCAGCAGATCGAGATCATCGAGATGTGCAAGGTGGTCGCCGAGTACGACGGCATCTTTGTCATCCATCAGCGCAGCGAGGCAGACACCATCCTCGACTCCATGGAGGAAGTGATCGAGATCGGTCGCGCCTCCGGCGTGAAGGTGCACTTCTCGCACTTCAAGGTGTGCGGGAAGAACAACTGGGACAAGATCGACCGGGTTCTGGAGCTGCTCGAAAAGGCGCAGGCAGAAGGCATCCGCGTCTCCTTCGACCAGTATCCCTACGTGGCAGGCAGCACCATGCTCGGCGTCATCCTGCCGCCTTGGGTGCACGACGGCGGCACGGACAAGCTGCTCGCGCGCCTGGCGGATCCCGAGCTGCGCAAGAAGATGGTCGAGGACATCGAGCAGGGCATCCAGGGCTGGGACAACTTCGTCCAGTTCGCGGGGCTCGACCAGATCTTCGTCACGAGCGTGAAGTCGGAAAAGAACACGGATGCCATCGGGCTGAGCCTCATCCAGCTCGGCGAGCTGCGCGGCAAGGATGCCTATGAGGCGACCTTCGACCTGCTGCTCGAGGAGGAGAACGCTGTAGGCATGATCGACTTCTACGGGACGGAGGAGCATGTGCAGCTCTTCATGAAGCGCCCGGAGATGAACGCCTGTACAGACGGGCTGTTGGGCGGCAAGCCGCACCCGCGCGTCTTTGGAGCCTTCCCGCGCATCCTCGGCAAGTACGTCCGCGAGGACGGGGCGCTGTCGCTCGCAGAAGCGGTGCGCAAGATGACGCAGAAGCCTGCAGAGACCTTCCTCATCAAGGACAGGGGTGTGCTTCGGGAAGGTGCCTATGCGGACATCTGCATCTTCAACCCGGAAACGGTCATTGACAAGGGTGACTACATCGAGCCCGCGCAGTACCCCGAAGGCATCGAGCACGTCCTCGTCAACGGCGAAGTTGTCGTGCGCGGTGGCAAGCACACAGGCACGTGCGTAGGCAGAGTCCTGCGCATGTCGGGCAAGGCGGTACAGTAAAGCATCGCCTGCATGGTACAATAAAATACATATCGGCAGCATCGAGACGAAAAGGGGACGGTTCTTTTCTGTCTCGTCGCTGACCAGCATGAGAAACAGTGGGTAAGACAGAAAAGAAGAACAGGAGAAAAGTGACATGGCAAAGGAAATCATTTTTACAGAAAACGCGCCTGCGGCAGTGGGCCCCTACATCCAGGCCGCCAAGGTCGGCGGCATGGTCTACTGCTCGGGGCAGCTCGGGCTGATCCCTTCGACGGGGGAGCTGGCGGAAGGTGTTCAGGCGCAGGCGGAGCAGTCCCTGAAGAACATGGGCGCGGTGCTTGAGGCAGCGGGCAGCAGCTTTGCAAAAGTCGTGAAGACGACCATCTTCCTCACGGACATGGGCGACTTCGCAGCCGTGAACGAGATCTACGGACGCTACTTCGAAGGCGCTTTCCCGGCGCGCTCCTGCGTGGCAGTGGCAGCCCTTCCCAAGGGCGGGGTCGTGGAAATCGAGTGCATCGCGGAAGCCTAAGCTAAGGCGACCTAGAGCATCGTTTGCAAAAGACGGGGTAGGGCGTGCAAACCGCACGCAGATTGATACGGGGCGCGGTTTTCTGTCCCGTCCGACAAGATGGTGCGAGTGGGGAGATTCCCCGCCCCCACCGAAAAAATGGCGCGGTTGGGAGATTTCCCACCCGCGCCGTTTGCTAGTGCTATTTTATCGCAAACTGCACGTGCCCGTACTCCTCGCTGTCCCCGGACTTGTACATGTGATCCAGGTGGAAGTCGTCGAAGCCCTTCAGCATCTGCAGCAGGATGGCTCCTTTGAAGGTTCCACCGGGGAGGGGGAGTTCGTCGTCGCTGGGTTTTCCCAGTTCGATGTTCATGCCCATGCCGACGTAGTACGTGCCGTCGGATGCGACAAACCCTTCGCCATCGTTCTTCTTTGCATCGAAGGAGATGTCAGGATTGGCGATCCCTTTGTTGCCAAAGTTGACGGTGGGGTAGTCGTCCGGGAATTGCACCTCGTACTCGATGATGATGTACTCGGTGAGATCCTTGTCCTTGCCCTCAAGCGGTTCGATCGTCCTGCTGCCGTCCACATTGTAGGCATCGATGCGCGCCTGCACCTCCTTCTGATCCCGGAGCACCTTCACGATGCGGGCCTTGCAGGGATAGTTTTCGCCAGAGACCGGCTGCTCGATGTCAAGCCACTCCCCGAAGGGCACGGCCCCCGGCACTGCATCGGTTGCGGCATCGCCCGCAGAGTCTGATGCCTCGTCGGTTGCCGCTTCCGCCGCAGGCTCGTCCGAATTGGCTGCGCTGTCCGGCGCGCTGCCGGAGCATCCGGCCAGCAGGGTTGCCATGAGCACGAGAAGGATCAGCGGCATAAGGCGTTTCAGTTTTCTTGACATTTTATTTCTGTCTCCTTTTCAAGCAGGGTGTCGTTCAGAGTGTCATTTCACGGCGAAAAAGGTCTCGATCGTCTCCGAAAGATCCTCGGTTCGCTCCTTGTAGCCCAGCGTGTAATCGGTGTAGCCCTTGATCATCGGATACACGGTCTTGCATATCGCCGTATCGCCGTTTTTGGATTTCGAGGGCGGCTCTACGACCTTGGTCATCTCTCCTATCCAAAAGTAATTGCTGCCGTTTGACGCAATCCAGT
>JAITHG010000274.1 GCA_031280075.1 Eubacteriales Family XIII. Incertae Sedis bacterium
GCTTGCCGGCGGATATGACCAGTCTGCCCGCATCCATGAGGAGCAGCCCGCCCTCCGCCGGGCGCGGGAGGACGGCAAGCGCATCCTGCTCTACCTGCCCACCTACCGCACAGGCGAAAGCAGCAAAACCCGCGCGCTGGCAGCGGCGCTCGACCCGGATCGCTACCTGCTCGTGGCAAAAGAGCACCCGGTCAGCCTCGCGTCCACCCATAAGGCAGAGTCTGGAGAGATTCCTGTTTTGGAGTCATGCGACAGACCGGGCTGCGAGATCATGCGCCTCGACGAGTTCAGTGCGGAGACGCTGCTGTGCATCGCAGACGCGGTGGTCACGGATTATTCGAGCCTCGCCTTCAGCGCGGGGCTCGTCGGCATCCCCGTGTATTATTGGGTCTATGACATCGAGGGTTACCGGTGCCGCCCGGGGCTGAACATAGACCCGGAGCGGGTCTGTGCGGACTGCACGGCGCGGGAGGCAGGCGACCTTGCCGCGCTGCTCGAGCGCCCCTATGACAGGGACGCGCAGCAGCGCTTCCTGGACGAGCACATCGAGACCCGGGACGGGCGCTGCACGGAGCGGCTCGCTACGCTGCTTTTCGCCTGTCTGGATGGGGAAGGGGGTGCGCAGTGAGCGGGGGGCAGGGGGTGCCGCTCAGCGTCATCGTGCCCGCGCACAATGCCGCCGGGACGGTGCGGCGCTGTGTGGACAGCCTGCTCGCGCAGGGCGTGGAGGGCATGGAGATCCTCCTGGTCGACGCGGGGAGCACGGACGGCACGGGCGGGATCCTCGACGGCTTCGCGGCAGGGCATCCGGATCGGGTGCGCGTGCTGCACCTGCCGGACGTGGGCGTGTCGGCGGCGCGCAACGCGGGGCTTGCCGCTGCGCGGGGGGCGTACATCGGCTTCGTGGACAGCGACGATTACGCCGCACCCGGAATGTATGCCCGGCTGTGCGCGCTGATGGACGCGGAGGGCTGCGATCTGGCGGTCTGCGCGAAATACCTGGTGCGCGGGACGGAGGTGCGTGTCAAGGCGCACGCGGAGGCGCTTCGGGGCGGCGGGGTCTTCCCGGTCTCAGGCGAGCAGGCGCTCTGCATGCTGCTCGACCAGCTCTCCAATTTCGTCTGGGACAAGCTCTTCCGCGCGGATCTCATCCGAGCGCACGGGCTTCAGTTTCCCGAGGCGTTCTCCTATTCGGAGGATTTCGCCTTTCTGGCACAGTACCTGTCCTATGCGCGGAGTGTCCGCACCACCGACGAGCCGCTCTACTACTACGACCAAGGCAACCCGCACTCGATTTCCAACAGCGCCTCGGAGCGCTGGGCGGATGCCTTCGGCTGCTTCGCGCTGCTGGTGGATGCTTTCCGGGCGCGCGGCATGGAAGCGGCGGTGCGCGCCGTGTGCCGCGTCGCCTTCCGGACATACGACTATCGGGTGAACAGCTTCTACCGCTTTTCGGCGAAGGGCATACAGCGTGCGTACGTGCGCACCGCGTTCCGTTTCTTGGAGGAAAGTCTGCCGGGCTGGCGCAGCGAGGTCGCGGCGGGTTCGGGTGTGCTCTTCCCCCGAATCAAGGCGCGCAAGGCGCTGATGCTGCTCTATGTGTGGCTGCCCAATGTCCTAAAGAAACCCCTGCTGTCGCGGGTGGAGCGCCGCGCCTGGCTGCGCAACCCGTCGGCGCAATAGGGCGTCAGGCTTTTTCCTTGATGCCGTAGGGCGGCACGCCGCCGCGTGTGACCACGAAGGGGCGCAGCTTCCCGTCCGCACCCCGCAGGCGCCTGGCACCCGCTTCCGAAAAACTCTCGTAGGAAAAAACAGGCAGCGCCGTCTCGTCGTCCGCGTCCGCCTCGTCGCCTGCCCCCGCCTCCGTTGCCCCCTGCATGGGCAGGATGCGCCAGACCTGCCGCGCGTTTTCCCTGTAGTCGATGACCCTTGCCCCCCCTGCCGCCTCCTCGAAGAAAAAGGTGCTGACGGCGATATGGGGGCTGTCGGCACTGTCTTCCGCACAGTATTCCGCCATGAATTCCGGGTAGTCTTGCAGCGTGCGCACGCCCGAGAGGCGTGCGTTCAGCAGCCAGGCGAGCCGCTCAGCGTCCGTCGCCACAGGGAAGGGCAGCGCGTCCGGCTCGAGGTAGAGCCCGCGGGCGGTGCGGTATTCGCCCAGGTCGTAAGGGAAAAGGATAATCTCCCGCCCCGTGCAGGCAAAGTCGAAGACGACGCTCGAATAATCGGAGATCAGCCCGTCGGCTGCGCAGAGCAGGTCGTAGGGATCCCCTCCGCCGGGGGCGCGGCGCAAGTGCCGGAAGGTCTCCTGCGGCAGCGCGTCCAGCTCGTAGGGATGCAGTTTGACGTAGACGAGCACGCCGTCCGTGAGCCTGGCATCCATGATGGAGAGCAGTTCGCGCAGGCGTGCGGCGTGCCGGTGTGTGTCCCGCGTGTCCATCGACTCCCCGCGCCAGGTGGGCATATACACGTAGACCAGCTCGTCCCCCAGCCCCAGAGCCTCCCGCACCGCCTTGCGCCTTTCGCTGTGGAAGAGGGGGGCGTTGCGTGGGTACCCGCACATCAAGACCTTCCCCGTGTAGAGCTTGTCCAGGAAGAAGGCCGCCATCAGGTGCGTGCGGGAAAAATCGTTCGGAAACAGCAGGTAGTCCGACATGAGGAACTGGTTCTGCGTCAGACCGATGTCGCGCAGGGCGTTCGGCATGTCGGCACCGAGCGTCTTCAGGGGCGTGCCATGCCAAGTGTTCATGATGCGCTGCCCCTCCCGCTTCTCAAAGAAAGGGGGAAACATCGTATTCGTCACGAGGTGGCTCGCCCGGGCGAGCAGCAACAGGTGACGGTGGCCCAGATAGCGCACGGCCTGGATGCCGTCCGGCAGCGCCTCCCTGTCCTCAGCCGGTCTGCGGCTCACGACGAAGATGCGATAACCGCCCCGCAGCGCGAGCTCGCGCATCATGCTGCCGGGGCTGTCCCAGACGCTGTTGCCAGAGTTCGAGGAAAAGAGAGCCGTCCGCCCCAGGATCGGCTTCCTACGATAATATCGATACATGGCCCGCAGCCAGGAAAAAATCAAATCCTTCGAAAAAAGTCTCATCGTCCTCCCGTCTCCCATCGAAACACTGTCCCACTGCCCCGGCATTGTCCGGCTCGGGCGGCGCTACGTCCTGTTTTTCGCAACGCTCGGCCTCCATGGTATAATGCCATAGATATCATACCATATTCCACGGTGCCAAACAGCAGGAGCAACATGCCGAAAGACAACAACAACGACCGGATCTCGGTCATCATCCCGGTTCACAACAACGAGGATACCGTGGCAGCCTGCCTTGACGCGGTGCTCGGGCAGAGCCACGCCGCGCTGCAGGTCATCTGCGTCGACGATGGATCCGTGGACGGGACAGCGCGCATCCTGGACGGATATGCCGCCAAGGACGCGCGCGTCAAGGTGCTGCATACCGAAAACCGTGGTGCGGGTGCCGCGCGCAACGAGGGGCTGCTGCACGCGGCAGGCGGTTGGCTCTCCTTCCTGGACGCGGACGATGTCTTCGAGCCCGCGATGTACGAGCGGATGCTCGCCCGTGCCCTTGATACCGGCGCGGAGGTCTGCGTCTGCGCCTCCGATGCCCGCAGCGCCGCAGACGGCGGTGTCTCCTACAATTTCAGCGCTCTCCGGGAGGAGTTCCTCCCGCGCACGCCCGTCTTCTCCCACCGGGATGCCCCCACGCGCTTCTTCGGGATCTTCCGGGGCTGGCCCTGGGACAAGCTGTTCCGCGCCGACCTCATCCGGGACAACGCGCTGCGTTTCCAGGAGATCGAGAACGCGAACGACTTCTGCTTCGTCTACACCGCCCTTGCCCTCGCGGACAGGATCACCTGCCTGCCGGAGGTGCTCGTGCACAAGCTGACCCATCGGACTGGCTCGCTCTCAACCACGGCAGACAAGCGCTGGGACTGTGCCTTCGCCGCCCTGACGAACCTGCGCGGGGAGCTGGAGGGGCGCGGGCTGTACGATGCGCTCGCGCAGAGTTTCCACAACCGCGCACTCGACAACCTGGTCTGGCACTACGCTGTCCTCACGGAGGAAGGGAGGGAAGCCTTCGGCGACCTGCTACGCACCGGCGGCGCGGATCAGCTCGGGCTGCTGGGCAAGACGGACGATTATTTTTACGATAAAAAATCCCTGCGGGCATTCATGCGCATCCTGGAAGGGCTGCCGCCGGAAGGGCAGGCGAGCGCGGGACGGCAGGCGCTGGCGCACCGTCTTCGGCTCACCCTGCCGGGCATCTACCGGCTCTACCGCCGCCTGAAATACAGAGGATAAGCCGCGTCTGACAACTCGGTCGCGAAACACCGTCCGGCAGCCGGCCGCACCCAGTAGCCCCATGGTTTTCTTGCTCCTTCCGGTATGGTATCATAGAGGACAGCCCTGCCCCGACACCGGGTTTCACGATTCCCCGCCGGGGCATATGGGACTTTATTGCTATCGAAAGGCGATTGTTTTTTTATGAGTGAGTTAATTTCTGTCATCATACCAATCTATAATGCCGAGGACACG
>JAITHG010000275.1 GCA_031280075.1 Eubacteriales Family XIII. Incertae Sedis bacterium
CGCGCCCGCCGCCGCCGCCCGCTCCACAAAATGCGCCGCCTTCCGGTGGCTGTCCTCCTTGCTGTCCTTCACTCTCCCCGCGAAAAACTGGCAGAGCGCAAGCGTAAATGTCCGATCCATCGTTTCCTCCCCGAGCCCGGTCTGCTGTAGTGCAGGCACCGGTGTCATCGCCTATGCTGTTTCTGTAATTATATAATAATTGTTGCAGAGCCACAAACGCGGGAAACGATCAGCTTTGACGACACAGCCGCGATTGTTACTGTTCACTCCCCTGTTGAAACAAGCATACTCAGTCATTGCGCAGACTCAGTCATTACGAGCGAAGCGAAGCAATCCATATGTGCTTGCTGGATTGCCGCGTCGCTGCGCTCCTCGCTCGCCTGCTCGCCTGTCCGCCTGCCCGCCTGCTCATCCGCATCAAGGCCGCAGGATCTCCCCGTTCAAGTACTCACGCAGCAACGTGACGACAGCCGGCATCATGCGCTCGGGGATGAACTCCCCGATGTGGTGCACAGGGCCGCTGCCGATGACGAGCGTGTGCTCCGCGTCGTTCGAGGTGATGTCGCCCGGCGCAAGCGGCTGGGAATCTGGCTCTTCCATCAAATCGCGCGAGCGGATCGCACGGTCTGTGACGACGAGCCCATAGGGACCGGCAATCGTCGCATCCGAGAACGAGAACACGATTTCCTCATCGCTGTCCATGCCCAGCTTGGCACCCAGCTTCTTGAAATGTTTCGCCTGTCGCTTGTCCGTCCCATACTTGATGTACTGCCCGAGACCGAGTTCCACGACGCGCTTGTCCAGGGAAGGCAGCGCATCCGTCTGCCGACCTTCCGCCCCGCCCGCTTGCCGGTCGGCCGTCTGACCTGGCTGCGCTGCGGCGGAAGCGCGGGTGCTGATGAAGGCATCGAGCGCCACCGTCAAAATGGTACGCAAGAGGCGCACCATTTCGTCCGGCGTGTCCGTGCCTACGAAGGTCATGTCTGCGGGGTTGTCCTCTGTATCTAGATCGTGCGCTTCATGGCTCAGGCGCACGAGATTGGAGATGCACTTCGGGTCAAAATCGACCAAGGCCTGCGTGGCAAGCCGGCTCGCCCACCCGGCAGTGACATCGCCGGGGGATGGGTAGGCATAACGGCGCGGCGGCTCGTCGTCATAGAGTGTGACTGAAGCGTAGAGGGAGGAATCGGTCAGGAAGATTCCCCGGGTCGTCCGACCGCCTCCAAATCGGTTCTGAAGGTGGAAACCGATGTACAGAAGGGGGATCTCGCCGACATTGTCCGGATAGTGCGCCATGACCAGCTCGCGCCATGCCATGAAAAACACATCGGAGTTGTCATGCCAAGGATGTTCCGGATCGAAGGCCGTGAATGTGAAAAGACCGAGCAGGGGCTTCAGTGGCGACACCACGTCCTTCATCCCCGTGGACAGCCGCGCAAATTCGTCCTGGCTGAACTTGATCTGCCCGCTCTGCGCCCATTTTTCCTCGAACAACTCCTCAAAGCTGCGATATGCCCCATAGTTCCTATCGTCGTCCATCTTCCCACCTCCCCGAGCGGTATCCCCACGCTTGCACCAAGTTGTTGTAGTCAGTATTATACTATAGCTGATAAAACAAGTATACACAGCAGCAAAGCGCCCCCGCAACCGATCTGAACTCGACCTTCTTTCCAAAAGTGGAAATGCTGCTTTGGAGAAGCGTCATTTACCCTGTATAATAGTGCGTATGGCAAAAAAGACATTCTTGGACTTTGAAAAGATCTTGGCTGATGCGCAGCAGCTGTGGGAGCGTACGATTCCGGCTGCCCTTGCCTGGGAGGCCTTGATGGATCGGTATGACGGTCTGAATCCGGATTGCAGCGGGACGGGGCGGCTTGTCCAGGGCGACAACCTTTGCACGGCGAAGCTCCTGCTTGCGGCTGGGGAGGCTGGCACGGAGATTGCCCCCCGGCTGGTCTACATGGATCCGCCGTTCTATACAAAAATGCAGTATTCTTCTACTCTGAAAATCCCTGCCTGTGACGGGGGGGATGCCGTTTCTGTCCACATCGGGAATTTCCGGGATCGTTGGAGTCGGGGGGCATTGCCTGCCTCGCTTGATCCTGGGGTTGGCTTTGCCCCTGACGGGGCACCTGCGAACGGGGGCTTCGAAGCATACTTGACTGAGCTGTGCGCGCGCATCCTCGCCGCGCGCGACCTGCTTGCGGACGACGGCTGCCTCTGGCTGCACCTGGATCATCACGCCGTCCATTATGTAAAAGTGCTCTGCGACGTGGTGTTCGGCGGTGGGGATCACCTTGTCAACGAGGTCGTCTGGCAGTACAAGAGCGGCGGGGCGGCGCAGCGGCGCTTTGCCCGCAAGCACGATACCCTGCTCTTCTATGCCAAGGATCCGAAGCGCCATTTCTTTTGCCCTGTGCTCGAAAAAAGCTACAACCGCAAGGGGCTTCCATATCGGTTCAAGGGCGTGAAGGAATACCGCGACGAAGAGGGCTGGTACACGCTTGTCAACATGCGCGACGTGTGGCAGATCGACATGGTGGGGCGCACGTCGGGCGAGCGGACGGGCTACGCGACACAGAAGCCGGAGGCGCTGCTCGAGCGCATCGTTTCGTCCTGCTCGGAGAAAGAAGACCTATGTGTCGACCTGTACGGCGGTTCGGGGACGATGGCGGCGGTCTGCGCACGTCTCGGCAGACGCTGGTTCAGTGTGGACAAGGGCGCGTTCGCCACGCTCTGCGCGGAGCGCCGCCTTGCCCGGCAGGGGGCATCGTTTGAGATCCTGCGGCAGCGCTGGCATTTTGCGGATGCCGTGGATGTCGTAGACGCCGCGGATGCTGCAGATGCTGCGAATGCTGCGGATGCCGAATGCGCCGCGGATGCCGATCCTGTCGCGAGCACCGAGCCCGATGTTGCGATCCCTGCACCGAATGTACGCCTGCGCGCAACCATCCGCGAAATCGAAGGGACGGACGGCTTCCTGCTGACGGTGCGAGCGGAGGGCTGGTCTGCCCCCAGCGCCTGCATCCCTGTTCCGGACGCGCAGATCCAAGCGGTTCTGGACGCAGCAGAGCGCAGCCCGGGCGCGCTCATCGCGGGTCTTGCGGCAGGGCTGCAGGAAGACGGGGACGACGATACCACGGACATTCTTGCGCCGCTGTCGGCCGCATACGGGAGCGACCGGCTGGAGTTCCTTGCGCCCAAGCTCGCCGCCTGCACCGCGATCAACCTGACCGTGCGGGCAGTGGACGTGTTCGGCAACAGCGTGATCCAGCCCGTCACAGCCACACGAAAGGAGCGTGCATTGAAATGAAGAAAGAAATGAAAAAAATCCTGGTAAGCGAATGCCTGTACGGCGGGCGCACCGTCCGCTACGACGGCGTGGATGTGCCCTGCGAAGACCCGCGCTTCTTGCACTGGAAAGCGGAAGGGCGGCTCGTGCCCATCTGCCCGGAGGTCTTCGGGGGGCTGCCCACGCCGCGCCCGGATTCCCAGCGCGTCGGCGGCAAAGTCATGAGCAGCCAGGGCGAGGATGTCACCGCACCCTACGAAAAGGGGGCAAAGGAAGCCCTGCGCCTCGCGCAGGAGCACCACGTCGCCTGTGCCGTCATGAAGCTCGACAGCCCCTCCTGCGGCAGCCGTCTCGTCTACGACGGTACCTTTTCCGGCACAAAGGTCCCGGGGCAGGGGCTTGCAACAGAATACCTGCGCGGTGCGGGAATCCCCGTATTTGGTGAAGACGAGCTGGACAAGGCTGAGGCGCTGCTCGGGGACAGGGGCGAAGCATGAGGCAGGACTGGACTGGCGCATGAAAAAAACCGTCCTGTACGTCACCCTTTCCGCCCTCATCTTCGCGACCATGGAAGTGGCGCTGAAATATGCGGGCAGCACCGTCGATTCCTTCCAGATGACCTTCCTGCGCTTCCTCATCGGGGGACTGTTCCTGCTGCCCTTTGGCATCGCTGAGCTGCGGAGGCTCGGCACGCGAATGGACGGGGGGCTCGCCCTGCGCATGTGCCTGCTCGGGCTGC
>JAITHG010000291.1 GCA_031280075.1 Eubacteriales Family XIII. Incertae Sedis bacterium
TGAAGGCATTCCAGGTGAAGTTGCCGAAGGTGCTGAAAAAAGGCAAGACCTATCAAATAGGGATCCGCAAGCTGACGAAAAAGGCAAGCGATATCAATACAGTCCAATTTTACACTTCAAACAAAAAAATCGCGACGGTGGACAAGGCAGGCAAACTCGTCATCAAGAAGAAGGGAAAAGTGTGGGTGACACTCAAGGTTGGAAAAAAAATCTGGCGGAAGGTATATCGCATCCGATAAGCCAGTAAAAGACTGAAGATTGCCGGCTTTGGGGAACGGGAACCGCCGCCAAAGCCGGCAATTTTTCGCACGCCCTGCCCTTGCAATCTACTTGCTATCTCTATATAATGTTATTCCCGGCGCAGTCAGCCACAATCTATTGTAGCATCTGGCGTTTCGCCCAGAATGCGCCTGGGACCTTGGTCCGGGCGTTTTGCCATGGCTGTCCAAGGGTTTGGATGCAGCTTGCGTATAATATGGAAGAGAAACAGGGACACCATGAACAGAATCATCAAACGGGACGGCTCGCTTGCCGCCTTCAACGGACAGAAGATACAGACCGCCATCGAGAACGCCATGATGGAGACGACGGAGGGCGTAGACCGGCAGCTTGCGGAGGGCATCGTGCAGCAGATCGAGCGGCAGGTGGAGCGCGCGAGCCGGGACGTGGATGTCGAGGACATCCAGGATCTTGTCGAGGACTTCCTCATGGAGAGCGACCGCAAGGCGGCCGCGAAGAAGTTCATCATCTACCGCTACGAACGCGACAAGACGCGCGACGCGCGCAAGCGGCGGGACGGGCGCATCATCACGGACGAGTTTGTCAGCGGGTACAAGCACAAACCCTCGCCGATGAACCAGCTCGGCAGCTTCGTCTATTATAGGACTTACAGCCGCTGGGATCCGGACGAGCAGCGCCGGGAATACTGGTGGGAGACGGTGCGGCGCTCGGTCGAGTACAACTGCAGCCTCGTACCGACATCCAGGGACGAAGCGGAGCAGCTCTACCGCAACGTCTTCGAGCTGAAGCAGTTCCTCTCGGGGCGGACTTTCTGGGTTGGCAGCACGGATGTCTCTAAGCACTATCCGATGTCAAACTACAACTGCTCCTTCCAGGTCATCGACAGCTTCGCGTCCTTCCGCGACATCTTCTACCTGCTCATGGTCGGCTCGGGGGTCGGGGTGCGCGTGCTGCGCACGGACATCGAGAAGCTGCCGTCCGTGCGCACGGGCATCGAGGTCATCCACGAGTCCTACACGCCACTGCTGCACGAGCTGCGGCAGGACAGCACGCAGCTTGAGTTCACGCACAACGACACGGTCAAGATCACCATCGGCGACAGCAAGGAAGGCTGGGTGCAGTCGATGGAGTATTTCCTGAAATGCCTCTACAGCGCCGAGTACCGCAAGATCGACACGGTCATCCTGAACTACGACCACGTGCGCTCGAAGGGGGAGCGGCTGCGCACCTTCGGGGGCACGGCGAGCGGGCACCAGAGCATGAAGAACATGTTCGTGAAGATCGTCCGCGTCATCGAGAAGGCGGCGGCGCGGCAGCCGGGCGAGCGTGTGAAGCTGCATCCCATCGACTGCCTCGACATCGCGAACATCATCGGGGAGAACGTCGTGGTCGGCGGCGTGCGGCGCACGGCAGAGATCGTCCTCGTAGACCAGGACGACCCGGAGTGCATCTCCGCCAAGAGCGAACTGTACAAGAAGACGGACGAGAAGTGGGTGCTCGACCCTGAGGTGGCACACCGCCAGATGAGCAACAACTCGATCTATTATACGCGCAAACCCACGCGCGAGGGGCTGTCATGGCACCTGAAGCAGATGCGCTACAGCGGCGAGCCGGGCTGGGTGAACGCGGAGGCAGGAAAGCGGCGCAGACCGAATTTCCGAGGAGTGAACCCCTGCGCGGAAATCCTGCTCGACAGCAAGGGGCTGTGCAACCTGACGACGGTGAACGTCATGGCGTTCGTGGCGGCGGACGGCGCGCTCGACCGGGAGGGGCTGCTCGCGGCGCAGCAGCTGTCGGCGCGCGCGGGCTACCGCATGACATGCACAGAGCTGGAGATCCCCGAGTGGAACGCCGTCCAGCAGCGCGACAAGCTGCTCGGCTGCTCGCTGACAGGCTGGCAGGACATGGTGAACGCGACAGGCATGGATGTTGACGGGCAAAAGGAGCTGTTGCGCGCCCTGAAGGAGACGGCTCGCAAGGCGGCGAAGGACTACGCGGCAGAGCTGGACATGCCCGAGCCGCTGCTGATCACGACCATCAAGCCGGAGGGCACGCTCAGCCTGCTCCCCGTCGTGTCGAGCGGCGTGCACTTCTCGCATGCGCCCTACTTCGTCCGGCGCATCCGCATCTCGGCGGACGACCCGCTCGTGAAGGTCTGTGAGGAACTCGAATACCCGGTCTTCCCCGAGGTGGGGCAGAGCGTGGACGCACCGATGACAAAGGTCGTCGAGTTTCCGGTGCGCGCGCCTGCGGGGCGCATCAAGAAGGACGTCTCCGCCATCGAGCAGCTCGAGATCTACAAGCTCTTCATGGACAATTACGTCGAGCACAACTGCTCCATCACGGTGCACGTGCGCGACGAAGAATGGGACGGCGTGGAAGAGTGGGTCTGGGAGCACTGGGACGAATGCCTCGCCCTCTCCTTCCTGCCCTATGACGACAGCTTCTACGAGCAGCTGCCCTTCGAGGAGATCCCGAAGGAGGAGTACGAGCAGCGCGTGGCCGCCATGAAGCCCTTCATCCCCTCGCTCATCTCGAAGTACGAGCGGGAGGAGACGGATTATGATATTGGGAATGATGGCTGCGAAGGCGGGGTTTGCCCCGTGCGGTAGGCGGTGGCTGGAAATCCATTTCAGCCACGTCTATATTTCAGCTTTTTGCCGCTGCCTTCCGTGGAAAGCAAGCCCTTGTTCAGCATATTGCGCAGGAGCGATATAGCGGTTGCCTGAGAAATGCTGAGTGCGCCCTGCACCTCGGCGCGGGTGATGGAATCTGTATTTCCAAACAAATCCATCACCTTTTTTTCGCGCATATCAAGCTGTACGGTGCTTTCAATCTTGTGATTCGTATTCGGCAAGGTGATCTTGAAAGCATGATCCGATAACTCAATGGTGGGCTGGACAGCAAAATTTTTATAGCAGTCGGTAATCTTCGGGATTCCGGTTCCGTACGCCTCCATCAGATTCAAACGGTAATAGTCTTCCGCCAGATAGGGATTGAGCAGCGCGGACACACCGAGCATGATGTCACTTAGCGACACGCCTTTCATCAAGCCGCCAATGGTGACGATTTCGATACGGTTGTTGAAAATGCTGATGAGCGTGGCGGGGGACAATCCATAATCACGGTGTACGAGCGCATTCAGAAGCGCCTCGCGGATGGCAACGGTAGGATAGTCGCGTTTGTCAATACGGTCAAGACCGCGCATGCCGTAACACCATCCGCACGTGTTATTGCTCCGGCAGCTAAACAGACCTGTTGAAGATGTCGCAACGCCATAGTAGAATAGGATAATACACTACTTGATTTCGTGCATTTGGAGGTGTAGGGATGTTGAGCGAAAAAACGGGAACGACCAAAGCTACTGGAACATCCGGAACGGCACGGGCAGCAGGGACTGCAGGGAACCCCGTCCGCCTTCCCCTCATCTGCTCTGTGGCGCTGATCCTGTTGCTGCTGCTTGCTGCAGGGTGCAGCAATACCGCAGAGGAAGCGGAGGGCACGCCGACTCCGCCCGACAGACCGCTGACAATCGAGGTGGATGGACAGGCGAACGCCTTCCCTGTCGGGACAGAAGGGTTTTCTGTCACGTATGGAAATCCCACGGACGAAACGATCATGACTGGGTACATGTGCACATTTGAAAAGAAATCCGGGGCGGGCTGGACACCTGTCCCGCTTCCTGACGACGTTGCATTCCCTGCCGTCGGCATCAACATAGCGCCAGAGGGAAGTGAAACGTTCGAGATCGACCTGCATCAAGACCAGCTCGAATGGACGGCAGGCGACTATCGCATCCGCAGGGAGTTCTCGTATGACAGCAAGACGAGGGGCGAGTTTCTGTTTGACTTTTCGCTGACGGGATGATGCCACCCCGAACCTTCTCCGGACACGCCTGTGACATCCGGGTATCGGGAAGCGTCCGTCTCTGAAGGCGGTCTCCCTTGAAGCTGTGCCACATATCATGCATTCCCTTTTTTGTATCGGGAAGCGTCCGTCTCTGAAGGCGGTCTCCCCTTTTTTTCTGCCTCATCCTTTACGAAGGCATGCGCGTCCTTGAGCGACATCCCTGTCTGCTCCATCACCGAACGCACGGCGGCTATGCTGTCCTCCCGTTCCAATGGTTCTTTTGGTGTCATGGTCGCCCGCTTTCCTCGTCAGCGCGTGCGTACGGGAACCTACCCTGCCCGCACGCACGATCTTGCCTGCACTTGCTGAAAGGCGGTCAGCTCAATGTGCCGTTTGCACTGCAGGTCAGGGAGATGCTGCGGGAGATGGAGTCTTACTCATCCTCTTCGATATAAACCTCTGCTATCGCTGGGATGGATTCTCTGGCATCTTTGATGA
>JAITHG010000021.1 GCA_031280075.1 Eubacteriales Family XIII. Incertae Sedis bacterium
GTCAGGGCGCGGCAGTTCCGGATGACATACCGGTTTGCTTCGGTCGCCGTCATTGCAACCTGCCAGATCGGAAGCCCGAACCGCGCGCTGAGCATCCGCCCGATTTCGATTGCGTCCAAGGAGGGCATCATTGTCGTGATCCCCTTTTGCACCTGATCCGTCACGGCTGTGATCGTGGGGGCTGGCGAATGCCCGAACATCGCGCCTGTGTCCCCCAGGCAGAAGTCGACGTACTCGTTCCCGTCGATGTCGATGACCTTGACCCCTTTCGCCTGTGCCACAAAGACCGGATGCTCCGTCCCCCAGTCGCCCATCCAAGGCATCGGGATGCCGTTGAGCAGCATCTGGTGCGCCTCTTCAAAAGCCGCCCTGCTCCCTGCGGTGCGCTCCAGAAACGTTTTGTCCTCGCGCGCCCGCAGCTCTTTCAGCCTCTCTTCGCCCACCATGCGGTACGGGCTTCTCTTGCCTGTGATCATCGTCCCAACCTTTCGCATCGGCATCGGCGTCGGCATCGGCACCCGCAGCCCCAAGCGGCACGGTCCTGCTCGATCCTGCCCTGCCCTTCCATTATTCTACACGTTCTTCCCACTCGTAGGGAATGCCTGTCCCGAGGAAAAGTTCCAAGAATCGCTCCGGGTCGAGCTGCTCCGGCAGGTTGATTCCGGGCGAAAGACCGCCTGCCCCCTCGTGCAGCATCTTCGCCCCGGTGACGGCGGGCAGCGCGATGCTGACAAGCGATGTGCCGAACAGGTCGTACAAAGCCTTCGCGTGCCCGGTCAGCTTCGGGCAGTGGATGGTGTGCTTGACAGGCTTCCCACCTTTCGTTCCCTCTATGATGAGGACGCTGGGGATAGCGAGGGCGGCATCCGCCTCGTCCAGCCGGTCGCGGTCTTCCTCAAAAAATGCGTTTCCCGGCCTGGGCACAAAATGGACGATGAAGTCGATCGGTTTGATGCGGTGCCCTTCAAACTCGACCTCCTCCTGCGAGGCAAGCCCCATCGCCACGAAGGTTGCGGCGGGGCGGGCGACGTAGTACTTGAAGTCGCAGTACTCGATGCCCTTCCCAATCACGATGGGCGTGCTGACCACTTCTTCATGCGTGTGGTGCGAGACGAGCATGTTCCCCGTCGGAGGCGGGAAGGGGAAATCCTCGATCTCGGAAAAGGGTGGGAGTGTCTCGAATTTTCCGTTCCGGAACACGTAGCAGGGGTTCGAAAAGTCGATGAGTGCTTGCTTGGGTGACCAGCCGGGGTTCCACGGCTCCGTCACGTCCCCGTATTCGCCCAGGTTCAGCTTCTTTTTCCCGAGCCGGTACTTGACACTCTTCACCGTGTCGAGCCGGTCGCAGCAACGGCGCACCATGACGTTGACAAAGCCCGGCGCAAGCCCGCACCCGAGAAGGGCGGTCACGCCAGCCGCCTTCAGTTCCCGATCCAGGTGGATCTCCTGCCCGAGCGCAAACTGGTCGAGATAGGGCACGTCAAAGGAGGTGCTCAAATAGTTCGTCCCCGCCTGGAGCGCCGCCGCGATGACGGTCGGTCCGAGCCATACCGGGGTGAGGTCGATGATGACATCACAGCCCTTGGATGCCTCCGTCACTGCCCGCACGTCGGACGCGTCGAGGCGTACTGGCGCGATCTTCGCGCTGCCCACCTTCGCCACAACGCGCTGGGCGAGCGAAAGGTCGGAGTCGGCGAGGATCACCTTCCCGATCGACGCGTCGCGCGCCATGATGGACGCGCACGGACCGCCCTGCCCTCCAGCCCCCAGCAACAGCACTTTCATTTCTTTGCACCCCTTTCATAGAATTCGTACACTTTCCGGACGACCGTGTCAAGGTCTTCCCTTGCAATCTGGTAATAGATCGGCAGGCGGACGATCTTCTCGCTCTCCGCCGTCGTCCACCGGTCTTCGCCGTGGAACCTGCCGTGCCGCAGCCCCGCGGGGCAGCTGTGCAGCGGGAGGTAGTGGGAGAGCGCACCGATCTCGTCCCTCTGCATCGCGTAGAGCAGCTCCGTCCGTGTGTCCACGTCCCGCGTCTTGAAGTAGAAGATGTGCCCGTTGTGCCGGACGTGATCCGGAACGGTAGGCAGGCTGATCAGCCCCTCCCCGGCGAGCGGTGCGAGCCTCTCGTAATAATAGTCCCAGGTGTTCAGCCGATCCTGCGTGATCTCGTCTGCAATCTCAAACTGCCCGAGCAGGTTGCCCGCGTCGGTGTCCGGCGCCAGATAGGACGAGCCGACCGTGTCCCAAGTGTACTTGTCGAGTTCGCCGCGGACGTAGCGCTGGCGATTCGTGCCGTTTTCCCGGATCCGCTCCGCCGTGAACGCGAGCGCCTCCGTCGAGCAGAGAATCGCGCCGCCCTCCCCAAGACTGAAGTTTTTCGTGTCCTGGAAGGAGAAGCAGGAGAGGTCGGCAAGCCCGCCTGCCGGACACCCCTTGTAGGTGGACATCAGGGACTGGGCGGCATCCGCTATGACCCAGAGCCCATGGCGGGCGGCGATCTCGCCAATCCGATCGTACTCCGCAGGGATACCTGCATAGTCGATTGGGAGGATGCCCACCGTCCGCTCTGTTATGGCATCTTCGATGAGGGTCTCGTCGATGTTCATCGTGTCCGGACGCACGTCCACGAACACGCACGTCGCCCCCCGGATGGCGACGCAGTTCGCCGTGGCAGCGAAGGTGAACGAGGGCATGATCACCTCGTCGCCCGGCTTCACCCCCATCGTGAGGCACGCCAGCTCGAGCGAATGCGTGCCGGACGGGTTTAGGTAGGCGGCGTGCATCCCCGTCTTCGCCTTCAGCCAGTCGTGGCACCTATATGTGAATTCGTTGTCGCCGGACGTATCCCCTGTCTCGAGGGCGCGTAGCATGTACTCGATGCTGTTCGGACCTACCGGTGCTTTGCAAAACCTGATCATGTTGTTCTTTCAAACCTCCTGCGTGTGGCGACCGCGGCTGCCTATTCCCTGCCGCGTCACGACATGGCGAAGCCCGCGATGAGATAACCGATGAAGGAGAGGGCGGTCACGATGCCGATGTACGGCAGCTGCGCGACGCCATAGTCCACATTGTTGACGCGGCAGGCGGATGCCGAGAGCAGCGTCACGTCCGAATAAAAGCATGCCTGCGCGCCGAAAACCGCCGCCGAGATGACGGCACCCAGCGTGAGCGGGATGCTC
>JAITHG010000067.1 GCA_031280075.1 Eubacteriales Family XIII. Incertae Sedis bacterium
AGCGCCCCGCCGATGTCCGTGCCCCTGCGCCAGAGCGCACTGCTTCGGACACGCGCCTCAAACCGCGCGTAGTCCGAGAAGCCGATCTCCTCCAGCCCCTCGGAGAAGAGGAAGGCACGCGCCCTGCCCCCGCGCCCGATGGCGGTGATAAAGCGCAGGGCGAAACCGGAAAACCGGTACATCGACTCCGATACATCGCAGAGCAGGACGAAGCTGTGCGAGGGGCGCGGCCGTTTCTTGTAGATGGGCTTCATGGGGACACCACCCGTGCGCAGGCTGGTGTGGATCGTCGCGCGCACGTCGGGCTGCCCGTGCCGCCCCTGCCGCCTGCTCCTGCGTTCTGCGTTGCGGTTGAGGCGCTGGACGAGCTGTTCGATGAGGTGCAGCGCCTGCGAGGTCTCCTCCTCGGAGATCTGCGTCAGATCCTTGTGCAGGAGGCTGTCCTCCTGCTCCGTGAACGGCTCCATGCCGTAGCCGCCCTCTTCGGAGAGCCAGCCGCGCGCGAGCTTGTTCAGGTATGCCTTCATGAGCTCGTTGTTGCGTCCGCCCGCCTGCGACGAGGCAAGCATCGAGCGTAGGAGCGCCTGCCGCGCCTCCGAGGCTTTCGCGTAGGCTTCGGCCAGCTCTTCCGGGATGTCCTGCCCTAGGTTCTCCCTGCCCGACTCGACCTGCTGCTGCCGCTCGGCTTCCTCCGCCTGCCGCTCCCGCACCTGCTGCGCCATGTGTTCCTCGCCGATGAAAAAGTCCCGGAAGGCGCGGTCGAAAGCGGACTGCTCCTTCGGGGACTTGGCGAGCATGGCGCGCATCACGCCGTGCAGGCGCGCGCGATCGGCGAGCATGTCAGCCGTGAGCAGGGGAAGGAGGCTTCCTGCCTCCGCCGGGGAGACGAGCAGGCCTTCCGCCCGCAGCGTCTCGAGGAACAGGAGGATGTTCGGCAGGTGCTTCATGGGCGAGGGTTGCCGCCAGGATCTGCCGGAGGGGCGGGGGATGCCGGGGCATCGGGGGTCGCCAAGACATCGGGCAGGATGTCTGTCAATGCCGCCTCGGCATCTGCACGGTTTTTCAGGGAGGCGCTGATCGTGGATCGCGCGCTGTCAATGTCGAGCCGCGCTGCGCCGAGGGCTTCTAGGGCGGCGATCCAGTCCAGGGTCTCTGCCACGGACGGCTTCTTCATGATGCGCGGCTGGTCCCGCAGGGCGCGGACGGCGAAGGCGACTTCCCGCGCCAGCTCTGCGTCCGCGTCCGGCATGCGCGCGCGGATGATCTCGATCTCCTTGTCTATGCTTGGGTAGTCGAGCCACGCATAGGCGCAGCGCCTGCGCAGGGCATCCGACAGCGGGCGGGCGTTGTTGCTCGTCAGCACCGTGAAAGGGCGTGTGGCAGCGTGCAGCGTGCCCAGTTCCGGGATGCTCACCTGATATTCGGCAAGCAGCTCCAGCAGGAAAGCCTCGAATTCCTCGTCGGTCTTGTCGAGCTCGTCGATGAGCAGCACGACGGGTGTCCGGCTCCGGATAGACTGCAGCAAGGGGCGCTCGAGCAGGTAGTCGTCCGAGAAGATGGACTCCATGATGCCTTCTTTGTCGCCACCCGCGCCCGTATGAACCTGGATCGCAAGCAGCTGCTTCTGGTAGTTCCATTCGTAGAGGGAGCGGGTCTCGTCCATACCGCTGTGACATTGCAGACGGACAAGGGGTCTGTCCAGGACGGTCGCCATCGCTTTCGCGATCTCCGTCTTGCCGACACCTGCCGCACCCTCGACGAGCAACGGGCGCTCCAGGGACAGCGCGACGAAGACGGCGGATGCCAATGCCTCGTCGCAGATGTACCCTACGCCCGCCAGCTTTTCTTTGATTCCATCAATCCCGATCATGGCGCGAACCTGCCGCGTCACTGCTTCGGGGGACCGATCAGCCCCTCGCGGAACGCATTCAGGTATTCCAGGCAGAACTCGTCCTGCCCGAGCAGCGCCTCCGTTGAGAAGATGGCGGCGCGGATGTCCGCGGAGGTCGGGTCGCAGATGGCGCTGTCCATGCCTGCGCTTGCGGCAAGACAGAGGAAGTACTGGTTGAGCGCCTTGCGGAAGGGCATCCCGAACGAAATGTTGCTGAGCCCGGAGGTGATGTGCACGTCCGGATACTGCGCCTTGATGAGGCGGACTGCCTCGTTGAAGGTCAGGAGGCTCGTGCCTGTCGTCGCGAGGCTGTTCACGAGCGGGTCGATGAAGAGCCGGTCTGCGGCGATGCCGTTCGCCTTCGCTTTTTCGATGATGGTCGCCCCGATGGCAGCCTTCTTGTCCGCCTCCATCGCAAGCCCGTTGTCGTCGCAGGTGAGGGCGACGATGTTCCAGCCGGTGTCCGCCACCTTCGGGAAGATGACCTCGCACTTGCCGTGTTCGTCCGAGACGGAGTTGATGAGACCAGGCCGTTTTGCGAGGGGGAGCACGTCGAGGATGACCTGCGGGTCGGGGCTGTCTAGGGAGAGCGGCGTGTCCACCGCGTCCTGTACGATGCCGATAAGCCACTCGAGGGTCTCGCGCTCCTGCTCCGGCGCGGTGCTTGCGCACACGTCGATGTAGGCCGCGCCCGTCTCACTCTGCCTCACGGCGAGGTCGCGGATGAACGCCTCGTCGCGCTCTGCGATGGCCTTGGCGGTCGAGGGGATTGCGCCGTTGATTTTCTCTCCGATAATGATCATGCTTCCTTGCCTCCTGGATCCCATGCGAACCGATACACGAATGATTGCCCGGCAAAGCCATGCTTGGCATTCGCCAACTACACTATAATTTTCCTGCCCGGTTATTCATGTAGCAAATTTATCTCGTTTTGGTGTTTTTTTCACGCAGATGCAAACAGCTCCCCTGCCCGTCCGCCTCCCCTTGGGGCAGGGACACCGTAAAACAGCTGCCCTGCCCTTCGCGGCTGTCCACCGTGATCGTCCCGCCGTGTGCGGCGACGATGGATTTCGCGATGGTCAGACCGATGCCCGCGCCGCCTGTCCGGCGGCTTCTGGACTTGTCGGTCCGGTAGAAGCGTTCGAAGATGAGCGGAAGCTCCTGCGCGGGGATGCCGACGCCGTCGTCGTGCACCTTCAGCACACCGGTGCCCCCCTGTCCCGTACAGTCGTCACTGATCGTCTCGAGCCGGATGTGCCCGCCCTCCGGCGTGTACTTGACTGCGTTGGAGACCAGGTTTGTCGCCACCTGAACCAGGCGCCCCCAGTCCGCGAGGACGATGGCAGGAGTCCCTTCCACGGACAGGGCGAGCCCCTTCCCCGCGACATCCGCCGCCATGTTCCCTGCCACCAGGCGGGCGATTTCCTGCAGATCCACCCGCGTTTTTTTCAAGCTGGTATTCCCACCTTCCACCTGCGCGAGCCGCTGCAGGTCTGCGACCAGCCCCCCGAGCCGCTGCACCTCTGCATGGCATGCCCCCAGCCGCTCCGGCGTGACCTCCCACATACCGGTGAGCATCGCTTCCAGGTGGGTCTCGACCGCTGCCAGCGGCGTCCGCAGCTCATGTGCCACGTCGGTCGTCAGCCGTCTGCGCAGGCTTTCCTGTTCGGCGAGCGCCCCGGAGAGCTGGTCGATCGCCTCCGCAAGGTCGTTCAGCTCGCGCGTGTGCTCGCGCCCGAAGCGGATGCCGTAATTCCCCTGCGCGATCTGCTTGGCGATGTAGGCGGTCTTTGCCACGGGACGGGCGATGCGGCGCGCAAGCAGGCTGCCGACGACGACGGCAAGCAGCGCTGCCAGCAGACCGATGGCAAGCAGCACGCGGTTCAGGGCGCTGATGAAACGAAAATCCTCCTGGCTGTAGAAATACGGTCCGTAATAGGTGATGGACACCGTGCCGACCGTCTGCCCGCCCTGGTGGATGCCGTGGACGTGTTCCAAGAAACCGCCTGCCTGCCGCAGACCGTCCATGCGCGCCGCGATGTCCTGCATGATCTGTCCACACAGCGACATGTCGTGGTTTTCCGCGTCCCATACGACCGCGCCGTCCGCGTCCGCCACCTTCAGGATGTAGCCGTCGTACAGGGAGTACATGCCGATGGTGTGCAGCAGGTCCGGATCCCAGCCGCGCCTCTCCCCATCGTACTGGATGCCCAGGTCGTGGACGATGCTCTCGCTCCGCCGCGCCTCCTGCCCCGCGACGTACTGCCCGAATTCGCGGTTGACAAACCAGCCCCCCAGCAGGCTGACGAGCGCGATGGTGACGAGCAGGGTCAGCAGGATGGAGATGGACAGCTGCGCGCGCAGGCTTCTGAACATTCCGTGCCCCCTACTCCCCACCGAACCGGTAGCCCATCCCGTGGACGGTCTGCACGTACACGGGGCGCTTCGGGTCGTCCTCGATCTTCTGGCGCAGGTTCTTGATGTGGCTGTCCACAGCGCGGTCGTAGGCGTCGGACTCGCTGCCCAGCGCGATCTCGATCAGCTCGTCGCGCGCGAACACTTTTCCGGGATACTTGACGAAGGCTGCCAGGATCCGCTGCTCGGCGGGTGTCAGGCTGACTGCTTGACCCGCTTTCCGGAACATGCCTTTTTCGAAGTCCACCACCAGGTCGCCCTCCCGAAACGAGCTGCGGGCGGTGAGGGGGACCAGGTCATCTTCGGAGCGGCGGAGCACGGCATCCACCCGCGCCGCGAGCTCCCGCAGGCTGAAGGGTTTCGTCAGGTAGTCGTCCGCACCCAGCCCCAGCCCCTCCACCAGGTCGTCCTCCTCGGCCTTGGCGGTGAGCATGAGGATGGGCACACGCGACTGCCGACGAATAGTCCGGCAGACCTCCTCGCCCGGGATGTCCGGCAGCATGAGATCCAGCACGACGAGCGCGATGTTCTCCGAACCGAAGATCTCCAGCGCACGCCTGCCGTTCCCGGCACCGAACACGCGGAAGCCCTTGCTCTCCAGCAGCGACGTCACCACCTCGAGGATCATGGGCTCGTCGTCCACCGCCAGGATGTTTCTGCCGTTTCTGCCGTTTCTGCCGTTTTTGCTGTTTCTGCCAGGCGTGCTCATGCCAGGTCGAAGGGTTTCAGGAACTTCCACACGTCCTCCGTCTTGCCGTTTTCCTCCACGGGGACCTGGGCGTAGACCCAGCCCTCGACATTTTCCGGCACGACGCCTGCCGCAATGAGCGGCTCGGGGTTCAGGACGAACACGATGTCCTTGTCCTGGTCGGCATCATCATAGCCGTTGGTTTTCATATCCTTT
>JAITHG010000074.1 GCA_031280075.1 Eubacteriales Family XIII. Incertae Sedis bacterium
CCAAGGTTTAGCTGTCGGAGCAATACCTCAGGAAGCGGGCTGCGGGCGGACAGTGCCGCCGATGCCATCGCAGCAGCCTACGCCCGGGAAGAAAACGACGAATTCGTCCAGCCGACGAACATCCATGCGGCGGGCGAATCTCCAGCCTGCATCGAGGACGGCGATGCCGTCATCTTTTTCAACTTCCGCCCGGATCGCGCGCGGGAACTGACGCGGGCGCTCACCGAACCAAACTTCGAAGGCTTCCCCCGCAAAAGGGTCGCCGGGGGGCTGCGGTTCGTGACGATGACCGAGTACGATGCCACGCTCGGACATGTGGAAATAGCCTTCCCGCCCGAGCCCATCGACAACACGCTCGGCGCATATCTCTCCGGTCTCGGGCTGCGGCAGCTGCGCATCGCCGAGACGGAGAAATATGCCCACGTCACCTTCTTCTTCAACGGCGGCAAGGAGGCGCCCGAGCCGGGCGAGGACAGGCTGCTCATCCCGTCGCCAAAGGTCGCGACCTACGACCTGAAGCCGGAGATGAGCGCATACGAGGTGACGGATGCAGTCCTTGCCGAAATAGAAGCCGACAAGTACGATTTGATCGTGCTGAACTTCGCGAACATGGACATGGTCGGGCATACGGGCGTGTTTGACGCGGCAGTGCAGGCGGTGCAGGCGGTGGACACGAACGTTGGGCGCATCGTGCAGTCCGTGCTGGGCAGGGGCGGGCAGATGCTCGTCACGGCGGATCACGGCAACTCCGACACTATGCTGACGAAGGAAGGCAAACCCATCACCGCCCACTCGACCAACCCGGTGCCCCTCGTCTTCGTCCGCGCGGACGATGCGCGCTTCGCGCTTCGTGCAGGCGGGGCGCTGTCCGACATCGCGCCGACCCTTCTGGACATGATGGGGCTGACCGTTCCGGCCGAAATGACCGGGCGCAGCCTGCTCGTCCCGGCGGGCGGCTGAGCGGGGCATACGTACCATGCCGGAGTGGACACCGCAGCAGCTTGAAGCCATCACCGCCAGAGGCAGGAACCTGCTTGTCTCGGCAGCGGCAGGCAGCGGAAAGACCGCCGTCCTCGTCGAGCGCATCCGAAGGATCGTCGCTGAGGAAGGCATCCCGCTGTCCTCCATCCTCGTCGTGACCTTCACCGAGGCTGCGGCGAGTGAGATGCGCCAGCGGCTCTCCAGCGCGATCGAGGACGCACTGGAACAGGCAGCGGACGTGTCAGGCGATCACCTTGACGCGTCCGTCGCCGACTTCCTGCGCACGCAGCTCCAGGAGGTCGGCAGCGCCAACATCAGCACCTTCCACGCCTTTGCTCTCACCATCCTGAAGCGGTATTATTATACGATCGAAGGGCTGGAGCCGTCCTTCCGCGTCCTCGATGCCTTCCGGGCGGAAATCCTCGCCGACGAGGCGATGGACGCGCTTTTCGAAGAATGCTTTGCCTCGCGGGACGACGCGTTCACGGATTTTCTCTCGCGCTATGCTACGGCGCGCAGCGAGCGTTCCGTGCGCCGGATGGTCGCCGACACGTACGCCTTCATCCGCAACCAACCCGACCCCGCTGGGTGGCTCGAGGCGCATGCTGCCCGGATGCCGGACGGGGCGGATGCCCTGCGCGTGACCGATTCCTTCACCCACATCGGTGCCTTCATCCAGACCGCGCTGGCGGATGTCGTCTTCGGCATCGAGCGTCTCGGGACACTGCTGGAAGAGCAGGGCTGCGGCGGACTGTCCGAAAAGAACGCGGTCGATCTCGCCTGCCTGCGCGCGGCATCGGATGCCTTCGCGGGCGGGGTCGGATGGGACGAGGCAGGCGCGCTGCTCCGCTTCGGGTTCCAGGTGTTCCGTGCCAAGGCGGACGAGAAGGAGGCATACGCGGAGGTCAAGGACATCGTGAAGCGTCGGCGCGATGCCGTGAAGAAGAAGCGCGACCGGCTGCTCGCGCGATACTTTGCCCGCCCGCTGGCGGACATGCTGGCAGATGTCGCGGCTACCGTGCCCCATGCCCGCGCCCTCGCGCGGCTCGTCACGCGCTACGGGGAGCTCTTCTCTGGGCGCAAGCGCTCCGAGGGCATGATCGACTTCGGCGACATCGAGCACTTCGCCATCGAAATCCTGCGGGATGAAGATGTCTGCGCCGAGTACCGGGAGAAGTTCGCCTACATTTTCATCGACGAGTACCAGGACAGCAACTACATCCAGGACACGCTGATCGGGTGCATAAAACGCCCGGACAACGTCTTCATGGTCGGGGATGTGAAGCAGAGCATCTACAGCTTCCGCAACGCAGAGCCCGCCATATTCATCGAAAAATACCGGAGTTTTCCCGCGCGTGAGGACAGCGCCGTCATCGACCTCAACCAGAACTTTCGCAGCAAGGGCGGGGTCATCGGCAGCGTGAACGCCGTGTTCCGGCATCTGATGTCGGCGCGCCACTCCGCCATCGCCTACGACGAAAACGCTGCCCTGAAGCAGGGCGTGCGCTGTGGGCCGCGCTGGGAGCCGAGGACAGAACTGATCCTCGTGGACACCTTGGCAGGGAGCGCGCCTGACGCGGAAGGCACGCCTGATGCGGAGGAGCCGGACGACGAAATCCTCGCGATGAAGGACGCGGAGCGGGAGGCGCTCGCGGCGGCCGGGCTGATCCGGGAACTGAGACAGACACAGATCTTCGACACGAGGGTCGGGGAAGAGCGTCCGGTTCGCAACAGCGACATCGTGGTGCTGCTGCGGGAGGTGCAGACCTCCGGCGCGATCTTCGCGGACACGCTGAACGCGGAGGGCATCAGTGCCTATGCCGACGCGGGCGACGGCTATCTGGACGCGGTCGAGATCGAGACCTTCGTGAACCTCCTGCGCGTCATCGACAATCCGAGGCGGGATGTGGCACTTGCCGGCACGCTCTATTCCCAGGTCTTCGGCTTCGGCATGGACGAGCTTGTGCGCGTGCGCGCTGCGCGCCCGGAAGGATTCTTCTGCCAGTCCTTCCTGTCCTATGCGGAGGACGGCGCAGACCCTGCTCTGCGCGAGCGGTGCGCGGGCGTGCTGCGTCGTCTTGCGGGCTGGCGGCGGGACGAGAACTTCATGGAACTCTCGGACTTCCTCTGGACGCTCATGCTGGACAGCGGCTACTACCACTACGTCGGTGCCCTGCCCGGCGGTGCGCAGCGGCAGGCGAACCTGCGCGCGCTCGTGACGCGCGCGGATGCCTTCCAGACGCGGCATGTGCGGCGGCTCTTCTCCTTCCTGCAATACGTGGAGCACATCCGGGACAAGCGCATCCCCGTGCCGCCCGCGAAGCTGCTCACGGAGAAGGACGATGTCGTGCGCGTCCTCTCCGTCCACAAGAGCAAGGGGCTGGAGTTTCCCATCGTCCTCATCGGAGGGCTGGGCAAGGGCTTTCGGCGCGTGGCGGATCTCCCGCGGCTCGACCTGCACAAGGACGCAGGCGTGGCGCTGACGCTCGAGGCACCGGAGCGCCACGTTTACCGGAAGACGCTCCTGCAGCAGATCGCCGCCGAGCGGCGCGCGGAGGACGAGGCGGCGGAGCGCCTGCGGCTGCTCTACGTCGCGATGACGCGCGCCATGGACAGGCTCATCCTGCTCGGCAGCATGAAAAAGGCAGAAGAAAAGCTCGCCGTGGCGCGGCAGCTCGACCCGGAGGTGGATACAGATCCGGCGCACGCGGGCAGCTTTCTGGAGATGCTCCTGCCGCTGCTGGCGGATGCGGAAGATGCGCCGATCGACGTACGCGTCCTGCCCGCCTCTGCCCTGCGGCGCACCCGTGTGGCAGGAGTCCGGGATGCATCGCGCTTGGCGGAGCGCCTGGTCGCCTTTGCGGAAGACAGCGCGGATGCTGCCGGTGCAGACCCAGGCCCCGAGGTCGCCGGTTTCGACGCAGAGTTGGCGCGCAGGCTGGCGTGGCGCTATCCCTATGAGGACGACCTCGCCACGAAGTCGAAGTACAGCGTCTCCGAGCTGAACCGCGCCGCCGCCGCAGCAGCCCCCGCCGCCGAGACCGCCGAGGTCGCCGCCGCGACCCCGCCACCCGCCGCCGAGACCGCCAAGGTAGCCGCTGCGACCCCGCCCCCCGCCACTGAAACCGCCCAGGTCGCCGCCGCGACCCCATCCGCCCCGGCAGCCACCTCCGCCGTCCGCGTCTACCTCGAGGGCAGCGCGGCAGAGGACGACGAAGACGCGGGCACGGCGCTGACAGCGGCGGAGCGGGGCACGGCACTGCACAAGGTCTTCGAGCGCCTGGACTACACCGATGCCCTTGAGCACCGCGCCGACGGGGCATGGTTCTCCCGCTGGCTGGACGACCTCGCGGCGCAGGGCTTCCTGACCGAGGCAGAGCGGGCATCCGTCCATCCACGAACCTTCCTGCGCTACGCGGGCACGCCCCTCTTCGAGCGCGCCGCGAAGAGCGCGGCGGCAGGCAGGCTGCGCCGCGAGGCACCGTTCAACTACCGCATGGGGCAAGAGGGCAGGGACATCATCGTGCAGGGTGTCATCGACTTCTTCTTC
>JAITHG010000081.1 GCA_031280075.1 Eubacteriales Family XIII. Incertae Sedis bacterium
ATGACCCGGACGATGTCGAAGAACAATGTGCCCTGTGTCTTGTCAAGGAATCCCGTCTCTTTGCCTAGGCTGCGCTTCTTCGATACGCCTGCAATGGAAAATGGCTGGCAGGGAAAACCGGCTACGAGCACATCGTGATCTGGGATGTCGGATGCGGCAATCTTCGTGATGTCCCCAAATGGCATGACGCCGAAGTTGTCGAAATACGTCTTCTGGCAATACCGATCCCATTCGCTTGAAAAGACACAGCTGCCGCCATTTGCTTCAAACGCGATGCGCATCCCCCCAATGCCTGCAAAAAGGTCGATGAAGGTGAACGATGCGCCTGCGCCTGCTCCTGCATGAATCGTTTTCTCCGCCTTCCGCACCTCGAACAGGTGTGCAAGCGCCTCTGTCACACAGTCCTGCATGGGTCTGCTCGCCACAGTTGCGTATTCTGAAAGGCTGTCGTACATTTTGTCGCTGAGTCTAACGTGGATCTGTTTTGTCATGTCCGTCTCCTGGGCACAATCTTATACCTGATTCATCCCATTATACACCTGTTCGTGTCCATCTGCAACCAAGCGAGCCTTGGAAGCCGAAAAAACGGAGGCCAGAAAGGGGTAGTAATAAATAGTAGCCACGCGCCAGACCGTCCTCCGCAATTGCCATTGGATGCCCCCTATCCATATCCCATGGCATATCGTCGGGCGTGGGATAGCCTTCGAGCACTGACATGTATTCAAGCCCGAGGTTGCTGTTCCGGTTGATGCGTTCCGCCTCTTGAGATGTCAGCTCGTACTGTCGCTGTCGCTCCCGATCCGTCTCCACGCGGACAATCTCCATCCGGGCAAGCAGCACCACAGCGATGACCATGGCTGCCGCGAGAAGGATGCAGCCTACAACCTGACGTTTTGCCGTCATCGCTCATCCGGTCTGGACACAGCGGCGAATGCCCTTGCGTCCCGTTCATGGTATTGATTATAGTATGCTTCGAACTCCTCTAAATTTTCTTCGGGCAACGGCTCCCACTGCTCAGCGAGGCTCTTCGACAGCCCAAACTTCTTCGGGTTCTTCCTCGCCGCAAACTGATGCAAATGCTCTGTCTCGTGGGTCAAGGTGTCGATCAGTTTGTCGATCGAGTGACTCTTGCTCGGATTTTTTACAAACTCTGAATTGATCTGGATCGTGCCATAGCTCCAGGCGCGCCCGGAACGCAGGAAGGACTCGTTTCTGTACGTGCCGGCGCTTCTGGGAAGGTAGGTATCCATGCCATTTTCTCTCTCACCCTCCCTCTTGCATTTGCTGCTTTTTACAAGGGACGGTTCCCTACGACAGGCAGCTGGTATCTTGCCATTCGGATGTTAGTATAATTATACCATTTTTGCAATTCGATTCAACTTAGAATGTTATGTACGTGAGTAAGACGAACGCCTTGCTCAAGATGCCAAAGCGCAGAAGTTGTTGATGTAACTGTCCTCTTTTGTTTCAGTAGACGAACTCCCGCAAAGCATCGCCCACGAGAGACTGCATCTTCGATCCTGCACCCCAGTCGAATTTGAAGAATGTCATCTCGCCGCCGCCGGATCCCGATGCGACTGCGACTGTCTCTCCGCCCAGGTTTTCTATCATGACCGACAGGCTGACTCTGCTGCTGTTGCGCATCATGTATTTCTCGAAGACCATGAACACCGCCGCGCGGTTCTCTGTCGATTGGCTGCGGTAGTCCGCTACACATTCGCTTGTGATGCCCGAGTTTTCGACATACTGCCGAAGCAGGTCGGCCGCCTCAAATGGATGAAGCTTGATTCTGTATTGTTCCATGTCTGTTCCTTTCGCTCGCGAGTCAGAAGGGAGGGGTCTTGCTCATGCCTTTCGCCCTACCTTTGCGATCGAAAGTGCTAGGGCTGCTACTGTGATGAGCGCTGCGCCTGCGTAGGCTGCGTCGATGCCCCTTGAGACGGCGACCAGCTCCCCCGAGGGGGCGAAGATGCCGCTGACCAGTGTCATAACGGTGACGAGCACGGCCGTGCCGATGCTGCCGAAGACCTGGCGGGATGTGTTGATGATGGCGTTGCCGTGCGCGATGCTCTCGTCCTTCAGTGCGTTGAGCCCCCAGGTGTTCGCAGGCATGTTGACGAGGGCGATGCCGCCCATGCGGAAGCTGTAAGCGAGGCAGATGTAGAGCCCTGTCGTCTCCGGCCCCACGAGGGCGAGCATGCCGGAGCCAGCCGCGATGACGGCGCAGCCGGTGATACACAGCGCCCTGGGCCCAAACCTGTCAAACAGCATCCCTGACACGGGGCTTATGCCAGCCATGATGATGGCAGCCGGCATGATGATCAGCCCGGTCTGCATGGCGGAGTATCCGAGCACGTTTTGGAGGAAGATCGGCGTGATGACCCCGCCGACCGTCATGCCGGAAGCGATGATGGTCGTGACGGTCATCCCCGCCGTGAACGACTTGTTCTTGAACACGCGGAAATTGAGCATGGGCTCGTCCCTGCGCACCTGCCGCACTACGAACAGGACGACGATGCCCGCACCGCCCAGGATGGAGACGAGCGTCTGCGGGGCAAGCCAGCCTGCGCTCCCTGCCGAAGAAAAGCCGTAGAGCAACCCGCCGAAGCCTGCGGTCGAGAGCAGGACGGAGAGCCAGTCGAGCTTCGTGGGGCTGCGATCCCCGAGGTTTCTGAGCAGGACGGCAGCGAGGACGATGGCCGCCACTGCGAGCGGCAGCATCGCGAAGAAGATGTACTGCCAGCCGAAGGCATCCGTCAGCCAGCCGCCGAGGGTGGGCCCGGCAGCCGGAGCAACGCCCATGACGACCCCGACCACCCCGAGGGCGAAACCCCGACGTTCCTTAGGGAAGATGCGCATGATCATGACGGAGACAAAGGGCAGCATGATGCCCGCGCCGACCGCCTGCAGCACCCTGCCGCCCAGCAGAACGGCGAAGCTGCCCGCCAGCGCACAGATGACCGTCCCGACCGTGAACACACCCAGCGCCGCAAAAAAGAGCTGCCGCGACGTGAAGTTCCCGATGAGCCACGCCGTGATCGGTACCATGAGCCCGTTCACGAGCAGGAAGATCGACGTAAGCCACTGCCCCTGCGCGGCATCCACACCGAAGGTTGCCATGATGCTCGGCAGCGCCGGAGACATGACCATCTGGTTCAGCACCGTGATGAAGCCCCCGAAGATCAGGATGCCGACCATCAGGAACTCTTTTTTCGATACGGTAGGATTGTCTTTGTTTTTCCGCCCCATTGTCTTATTCTATCACAACAGGACAGGTTTTGCTTTGACACAGGCGACTGAACCTTGGATGAACGGTGATTATATTATAATAAATACAGTTATGTGGGCGAGCTTCATTGCAGTGACCCCAGGATGGCATCGATCATCTGTGTGGCAGGTCCCGCCTTCAGCCCACCGTCGATATAGATGTCCTCCCCCGTGATGTACCGGCAGTCGTCGGATGCCAGGAAGTGATAGAGTGCGGCTGCCTCCCCTGCCTCGCACATCCTGGCGAGCGGGGTCTGGATGCGCATTGCCTGCAGCTCCGTCTCGCAGCCGTCGGCGTATGCCATCGGCGTGTCGATCGTGTTGGGGCAGATGCAGTTCACGCGGATGCCGCGCGGTGCCAGCTCGATGGCGGCGACCTTCGTGATGCCGACCACGGCGATCTTGCTCGCGATGTAGGGCCCGTACCCGGCGTAGTCGCCGTTGGCAGAGTTGGATGCGGTGTTCAAGATGATGCCGCCGTCCTCCATGTACCGTTGCCCGTGCTTGATTCCGAAGACAACACCCATGACGTTGACCGAAAACAGCCTGTCATAGGTCGCCGCGTCCGCGTCTGCCAGAAGCTGCTCGGGGCAGATGATGCCCGCGTTGTTGACCACGATGTCGAGCCGCCCGTGCCGTTCGTGCGCGAAACGCATGAGGTCTGCGACATCCACCTCCCGGCTTACGTCTGCCAGGAAGAAGCCTGCGCCGATCTCCGCCGCGCGGTCGGCAGCGACGGCATCCACATCGGCGACGACCACCTGCGCGCCTGCCTGCACAAAACGTCTTGCCGTTGCAAGCCCAAGCCCTGATCCGCCGCCAGTAACGACGGCGGATTTTCCTTCCAGTGAAAACATCGCCCCTCCTGTCGCAATTATTGCCTCTGTACAAAAAAGCCCTTACTCGCACCGGCTCGCACGGTCACGCCTTGTCAAGTCCTGTCAAGCCCTGTCAATAGTAGTCTCCCGGGTTGCCCTTGTATTCTTGGATCGTGTTGCCGCCGTCCACCACGAAGGTCTGCCCGGTGATGTAGGATGCCCTTTCGGATGCGAGGAATACGTTCATGGACGCGACCTCCTCCGGTGTCCCCGACCTGCCGACCGGCGTATGCATGCCCCCGAGCGCCTCCGGCTCGGTCTGGGACGCGGTGGCGATCCAGCCTGGGAGCACGCAGTTGACCATGATGCCCTGCCCCGCCGCCTCGATCGAAACCGCGCGGCTCATGCCGACGATGCCAGCCTTCGCAGCAGAATAGGCGGACTCCCCTGGGTTGCTCACCAAAGGACCCGTGACGGACGAGACGTTCACGATGCGTCCGTACCCGCCGGATTCCATCACGGGGAGCACGGCGCGCGTGACGTTGAAGCACAGTGTGAGGTTGCGCGCGATCGAGAAGTCCCACGATTCGGGGGACATCTCGGAGAGCCGCGAGTAATCTTCCTCGATCCCCACCTGCGCCATGCCCGCGTTGTTGACGAGGACATCGATGCGCCCTTGCTGCCGCACGATGCCTGAGACCAGCTCTGCCACCGCCGCCCGATCCATTAGGTCGCAGACATGCCCCTGCGCGCAGATGCCTTGCGCCTGCAGCTCGGCTGCCCGCTCGGCGATGCGGTCTGTCGTCGCGACGATCAGCACCGTGCCGCCGAGTTCGCCGAGCATCTTTGCCGTCGCAAACCCGATGCCGCCCAGGCTGCCTGCCCCGGTCACGAGGCAGACCCTGCCCGTGAAATCCATGAACGCACTCTTCATCGCCCTGCCGCCAATTCAGCGATGCATTCCTCCCAGCCGCGCACGAGCCGGGCGATGTCGTCCGCACTGGTCGCGGGCGAGACCAGCATCATGTTGTGGAAGGGCGTAATCAGGATGCCCCGGTTGCTCAGGAAGAGGTGCGTGTAGTACATCAGCTCCCAGTCGAAGTGATCCTTCGCCTCTGCGCCACTCGTCGGCAGGGTGGGCATGAACTGCAGCTCGCAGCGCGCGCCGCAGCGCGTCACGCTCCACGGGACGCCGTATTTCGCAAGCACTGCCTCGATGCCGTCCGAGAGATTCTCCTGCCCGGCGACCATCCACGCGAAGGCGTCCTCCGTCGCAACCTCCGCAAGTGTCCTGCGCATGGCGGCGATGGCGAAGGCGTTCGCGCTGAGCGTGCCTCCGATGCCCATCGGGTCGGAGACCCCCTCGTGCCCATACAGCGCGTTGATCCGGTCTGCGATCTCCGCCGTGAAGCCATAGACTGCGACGGGGATGCCGCCCGCGATGGACTTGCCGAGGGTGACGAAGTCGGGCTGCAGCCCATATGCCTTCGTATAACCGCCCCAACCGGTCGAGAAGGTATGCGTCTCGTCGATGATCAGATAGGTTCCATACTTTGTGCAGAGTTCCCGCAATGCCTCGTGGTAGCCCGGCTGCGGCAGCACCATCCCGCAGTTCGTCATGACCGGCTCGAGCAGCACGCAAGCACAGTCCTTATGCGCAAGCGCCTGCTCTGCGGCATCTAGGTCGTTGAATTCTACAACCCGGCTCAGCAAATCCTTGGGGACGGCGGGGTTAGAATCGTGTTCAGTGCGCAGGCACAGCCGCCCGTCCTCCCCGATGTGCGGGAGCGTCTCGTCCAAGCTGCCGTG
>JAITHG010000165.1 GCA_031280075.1 Eubacteriales Family XIII. Incertae Sedis bacterium
GTCTGGATGACGACCTCGCCGCGCTCCTCGCGCCTGCCCGCCCGCCCCGCGACCTGCGTCACGAGGGCGTAGGTCCGCTCGCATGAACGGAAGTCCGGGATGTTCAGCCCGACATCCGCCGCGATCACCCCTACCGTTCCCACGTGTGCGAAGTCCAGCCCCTTCGCAACCATCTGCGTACCGATCAGGATGTCCGTCCTGCCCTTCCCGAAATCCTTGAGGATCCGCTCCGTGCTGCCCTTCCGCGCGGCGGTGTCGAGGTCGAGCCGCGCGATTCGCGCACCGGGCCAGGCAGTCGCGGCCTGCTCCTCGACCTGCTCCGTGCCCACGCCGAAGTGCCGCAGGTAGCCGCTCCCGCACTCCGGGCAGACCTTCGGGACCTGGGCGCTCCTGCCGCAGAAATGGCAGAGGATGAGGCCCATCTGCTTGTGCCAGGTCATGGCGATGCCACAGTCGCTGCAGCGCGCCACGTAGCCGCAACGCCGACAGGAGACGAAGGGGCTGTAACCGCGCCGGTTCAGGAAGAGGATGGCCTGCTTGCCCTCCTCCAGATCCTGTGCGATGCGGGCGTGCAGTTTGGCACTGAAGATAGACCGGTTGCCCTGCATCAGCTCTGTGCGCATGTCCACGAGGCGGATCCGTGGCAGAGGGGTGCCGCCGAAGCGCTTCGTAAGCCGAAGCTCTTTGTAGAACCCTTGCTTGGCGCGGAACATTGTGACGATGGAAGGGGTGGCGCTGCCGAGGACGCAGACGCTGCCTGCCCGTGCCGCCCGCCTCAGGGCAATCTCGATGGCATCGTATTTGGGCTGCATGTCCGATTTGTAGGATGTCTCATGCTCCTCGTCGATGAGGATCAGCCCCAAGTTTCCAAAAGGGGCGAACACGGCGGAGCGCGCCCCGATGGCGATGTCCACCCTGCCTTGGCGGATGCGCAGCCACTCGCGGGCACGCTCCTTCTTCGTCCTGCGGCTGTGCAGGACGGCGATGCGCCCCGCCCCGAACCTGTCCGTGAAGCGCTGGGTGAGCTGCGGGGTGAGGCTGATCTCCGGCACGAGCAAGATGACCTTCCTGCCCGCCTCCACCGCAAGCTGTGCGCAGCGAAGGTAGACCTCCGTCTTTCCGCTGCCCGTGACCCCGTGGAGCAGGAAGGCATCCTTCCCGCCCCCTGCCAGACTCTGCGCAATGCTGTCGTATGCCGCCTGCTGCTCGTCCGAAAGCTCCGGCAGCACACCGCGCCCGATCTCGGTGGCATCGGCTTCCGACGCATCCGGCTCCCCGGCAACGCCTGCCGCATCCAACGATGCCGCATCGGCTTCCTGACCCTGCTGTGCCTCTGCCATGCACTCCCACTCGGCACACACGGCGGGCACGCCGCCCGTCGGCAAAAAGCAGTTCACCGCGTCGATGTACCGGCAGAAATATCGCCGACGCATCCAGACGGCGACACGAACCGCCTCTTCCGGCAGGGAGGCCGGCGCGATCTCGGCGCGCACGTGCAACAGCCGCTTGCCCTCCAGTCCCTCCGGCATACTGTCATGCACGGCAAAGACGTAACCCGTCCGCGCGCGGCTTCTGGAAAACGGGATCTCGACGCAGGTTCCAACCTGAATATCGTCATCCTCTGAAAGATAAGTGAAAAAGTCGTCTACGCTGTCGCTCTTCGTGTCGACCACCACATCGACATACTTCATGAAAGCCCGCCCGCAGGGTCTACGAACCGTGCACCCCGCATCGCAAACTCACAGCCGCAGAACTGCTGCCGGTAAAGCCCGTACTCCTTTGACAGCGCAACGGAGCGCCGATAGCCATCGTGCTTCTTGAAATCCTCGCCGAGGAAAGACAGCCCGCAGCGCAGCGCTGCCGCGTTGCCGATTCGCGTGATGGCGGCATAGTCCTTGTGCGGGCTGACGCTGAGCGTCGTCGTGAATGTCCCGAAGCCGTGCAGGAGCGCGTAGTCTGCCGTCTGTCCGATCCGCAGCTCGAAGCACCGCTGGCAGCGCTGCCCGCCCTCCGGCTCGTGCTCAAGCCCCTTGGCGACATCGAGGAAGGCGCGGGGGCGGTACTCGCCCTCGACGAGCTGCAGCTGCCCCGGCGCATCCTGCCGCGCATTGTACTGCTCTACGAAAAATCGCTGTGAGTCGAGCCTCCGCCGGTACTCCCGTTCGTCCGTGATGTTCGGATTGTAGAAGTAGAGCGTCACGTCGAAGCGCCGGAGCAGGCGCTCGCAGACAGCGGTGCTGCAGGGACCGCAGCAGGTGTGCACGAGGATCGCAGGGCGCTGCAAAGGCAGGGCATCCATCATCGCCCCGTCCAAATCCAAATTCCTGTCCGTGCCTGTCCCTGCCTGTGCCGCCATCAAAAATGTTCTCCGTGCCTTCCTGTGTCGCCTGTGCCCTTTGCGCCCGGCGTGCCCATCGTACCCGTCGCGCCCGGTGCCCATCGTACCTTTCGCGCTTCCCGTGTTTGCCGCGCCGCCTACAGCTCCATCTGCTCCTGCCGCCCTTCCCGGCGGCTGCCCGGGCGCGTGTGCTCCTCGCCGATGCGCCCCTCGTTGTAGTGCCTGCGGCAGAGGGACACGTAGAGCTCGTTGCCCCCGACGAGGATCTGCTCGCCGGAACGCACAAACCTGCCGTCCACGACGCGCGCGACCATCGTCGCCTTGCGCCCGCACCAACAGATGGTCTTGATCTCCTCGATCCGATCCGCATAGATCAGCAGGTACATCGAACCTTCGAAAAGTTCGTTCCGAAAATCGTTTTTCAGTCCGTATACCATAACAGGTGTATCGTAACTGTCCACTATTTCCGTGAGTTCCTGCACGTGGTGTTTCTTCAAAAACTGCCCTTCGTCCACGAGCACACAGTCGATTCCCGTGCCGGGGTCGAGGGTGCGCGCCGCGCGCAGCTGGTTTTCGAAGAGCTCGATGAGGTTCGCGTCCTCCTGGAAGGCGATCGCGTCCCGGCTGATGCCCGCCTTGGAGACCACGCGCCCCGTGCCGTAGCGGTCGTCGATGGAGGGCACGAGGATCAGCGGACGCTTGCCGCGCTCCTCGTAGTTGTAGGCGACCTTGATCAGCTCGAGCGACTTGCCCGCATTCATTGTGCTGTACCTGTAATATAACTTTGCCATGAGATATATTGTACCAGAAATTACAGGAGATCCGAAAGCAGCTTTGAAATGCCTTCCTTGAATTTGATGCGGAGGGAGCGCTTTGCGTACAGGGCACGGGTCAGCTCGATGCTGTCGGCGATGTCCTGCTCGAAGATGGACTCGAGCTTGAAGGTCTCGTCCTCGTCGTAGATGACGGCGTTCGTCTCGAAGTTGAGCCGGAAGCTGCGGTTGTCAAAATTGGCAGAACCGACGGAGCAGACCTCTCCGTCAACGCAGAGCGTCTTCGCGTGCAGGAAGCCCTTGTCGTAGATGAACACGCGCACACCCGCGCGCAGCAGCAGCCCGCAGTAGTAATAAGTCGCCCAGTAGACAAAGGCGTGGTCGGGCTTGTTCGGGATCATGACGCGCACGTCCACACCAGCGAACGCCGCATTTTGCAGGGACTCGAAGATGGACAGGTCTGGCACGAAATACGGCGACTGGATATAGACGTTTCGCTTCGCCGAATTGATCATGCGCAGGTACGTGTGCTTGATCTCCTCTTTCAAGGACTCTGGTCCGGAGTTGACGATCTGGATAGCTGTGCTGCCCTCCCCGGCAGGGCGATCCTGGTAGGCGGTTTCGAGCGAGACCTCCTCGCGGGATGCGATCCGCCAGTCCAGGAAGAACTGGGTGTTCAGGTCTGCGACACCCTCCCCCTCCAGCCGCAGGTGCGTGTCGCGCCAGTGCCCGAACTTCTTCTTCTTGTCCAGGTACTCATTGCCGATGTTATACCCGCCGAGATAGCCCACGCGCCCGTCCACGACGACGATCTTGCGGTGGTTGCGGTAGTTGAGCTTCATGTTCAGGTAACGGAACTTCGGGGGGAAGAACAAGGCGTAGCTGCCTCCTGCCTCCCTGAACTCCGCGAGCTTCGCAGCGCTCTGGCGGCGGCTGCCGAGAGCATCGAGCAGGAAGCGGACATGGACGCCCTCGCGTGCCTTTTGCGTCAGTTCGCTGATGAGCCTGCGCCCCGTCACATCGTTCTTCACGATGAAATATTGTAGGTTGATGCTCTCCTTCGCGGCGCGGATGTCTGCCAAGAGGGAGGCGAACAGGTGGTTGCCGTCCGTGAATATCTCGAGGCGGTTGTCCTGGGACAGGTAGGCATGCGAATAATGCTGGTTGAGCAGGATGAGGTCTTTCCACTTGCTCTCCTTCTGCGAGCGGTACGTGAAGCTGCCCTGCTTCACAGCGTCGATCTGCATGGAGAGATGGGTCTCGAACAGCTCCCGCTCGCGCTGCGTCAGCCGGTAGAGCTTCTGCTTCGCGATGTTCTGCGAGAGCATCACGTAGAAGAAAATGCCGACGACGGGCACGAGGAAGATGACCATGACCCAGGCCAGCGTCGCCGCAGGTGTCTTCCGTTCAATAAAAATCACCGTGATCGCGAAAAAGAAATCGACCACAAAAAGAACAGTCAAGACTGTCGGAATGGTGAGGAACCCGATGTTCACAGCTTTACCAAAACGCCGCGAGGGCGAGGCCGCCCTGCTTACAGCAGAGCGTTCACCTTGC
>JAITHG010000179.1 GCA_031280075.1 Eubacteriales Family XIII. Incertae Sedis bacterium
AAAAGAAGATCGGGTCGCCGAAGATCCGCGTTGTCCATGCGGACGCTAAATCTGTCGATTCTGTCTGCGCCGCCGCATCCGGATGCGACGTGGTCATAGACCTCGTCCTCCCCGAATTCGAGGAGACCGTCATGCTTGCGGCTTTACATGCAGGCGCACATTACATTAACACCGCCTTTTACCAGCCCTTCTTTGACCAGTTCTTCCGGGGCGAAGAGCTATACCTCGACAGGGAGTTCCGTGAAGCGGGGCTGACTGCAGTCTTGGGCTGCGGCATGGCACCCGGCTTCCTCAACGTCATGACGCGCTTTTATTCGGACAAAATGGACACGGTGGACAGTATCCGGCTTCGCCTTGCAAAGAAGAAGCTGGGGGTAGACGAGACCTTTCATCCTTGGAACCCGGGCTGGGCTCCGAAGCAGGCGTTGCTGGATTGTGCCGAGGATGTCTACGTGCTAGAGGACGGCAGACTTCGCATCAAAGGTTGCTACAGTGACCCTGAATATTACGATTTCCCGGAGCCGCTTGGCAGGATGCAGGTGACACACCACGCGCACGAGGAGCCGCTGTCTATGCCGCGCTTCATTGGAAAAGGTCTTCGGTATTGCGATTTCAAATACTACGTGTCGCCGCAGCCGGTGTCCTTCGTCATGGCGGGGCTTGCTTCGGAGACACCGCTCGCTGTCAACGGAGCGTGCGTGAAGCCGCTCGATGTCCTCACGCAGCTCCTGCCAAAGGCGGGCAACGCGTTCTTTGAGGAAGATCCCGCCCTGTATGCGTCCCTCGACCAAAACGTGTTCGTCTGTATGATGATCGAGATGGAGGGCAGCGCCGCAGGGCAGCATGTCAGGTACAAAGTGCACCTCCCTAAGCTGACCGCGCAAGGCGCAAGGCTCCGCGAACTCTTCGGGACGTCGCTGATCAACGTGGCGCTCCCTGCGGTCATCGGCGCACAGATGGCATACGACGCGGTGGCAGACAGGGGTGTCATCTCATCAGAATGCCTGGATCCGGAGGTGTTCCTAGAGCGTTTTCTCGGAACAGGTATCCCCTACCGATGGGTGGAGATGGAGGGCTGATCAATGGAAAAATCAGACCGGATCCTTTGGAACGTCACCGTGGTCGACGGTTGCGGCACGCCGCCACAGGAGGGCATGGCTGTCGCGGTGGCAGAGGGGAGGATCCAGTGGGTTTCCCCCGTTGCCCGCGCCGTGGTGCCGAAGGGTGCCACCGTCCTGGAACTGGACGGCATGACCGTGATGCCGGGGCTCATCGATGCGCATGTCCACCTCTCCGGGGTCGCCTCCGACCGGATCAGCGCCTTCTCGATCCATCCGACTGTCCGTGTCTACCGGACGGTTTACCAAGCGCAGGAGCTGCTTTCGTTCGGCATCACCGGTATTCGGGACATCTCCCCCCATGGGACGTTCCTCAAGCGCCTCGTCGCGCTCGGCGAGATCGCCGGACCGAGGATCGTCGCCTGCGGAGCTGGGTTGGTTCGCAGAGGGGGGCATGCGGACATTCCGGAACTGCCGTTCGAGATCGTGGACAGCGCGGGCGGATGGGGAAGCAACAATTACTGGGGCGTGTTCGCAGACGGTCTGGACGAGATCCGCACGAAGATCCGGCTCATGCTCCGCGACGGCATCGACCAGATCAAGTTCTGGGCTTCCGGAGGAGGATACAGCACGGTCGACCCAGAGAGCGACACCCTTTATTCCGCTGAGGAGATTTCGGCGATCATGGACGAGGCGCGGCTTGCGTCCGGGATGCCCGTCCTGGCACATGCTGAGAGCAGGAAGGCAGTGGCGCTCTGCGTGGATGCGGGTGTCCACTCCATCGAACACGGGGAAGGGCTCGACGAAGAACTGGCGGAGCGGATGGCAGAAAAGGGTATCAGCCTAGTCCCCACACTCAACCTGACGGCGAACTGGTACCGAGACCGCTTCGGAGACGCGCCAGTCGAGCCTGCACCGATCAGCGCCGTATACGGCCCCTTCCGCACAGTAGCGACGTTGGAAGGCTCGCCGCAGGAAGGCACTCCGCAGGACTGCGAAAGGCTGCGCAAGGAGATCCTCGACACCTTCTGTATGGCGCGCGAAAAGGGGGTTCGGATCGCGCTCGGATCAGACACGGTGCGGGACAGGACGACCCCTTACGGACTATATACCATACTCGAGGCCGAAGCGATGCACGCTGCGGGGATGCCTGCCCTCGAAGTGATTGAGGCAGGGACGCGCATGGCGGCGGATGTCTGCGGGACAGGACGTTTCGTCGGCACAGTCGAGGCGGGCAAAATAGCAGACTTGCTCGTCTTGCACAAGAACCCTGCGGACGACCTCTCCTGCCTGAAAAACAGGGCAAACATAAAATATGTCATACAGAATGGAAGGGTCGTCGTAGAAGATGGCGCGCTGAAGGCGTTCGGTTTGAACTCTGTGTGAACACCATGTGAACCCGTCCTTGACTTTCCATACATTTTGCCTTATAATGTAAACATTGCGGAGGGGGAGAATTGCCCCTCTGCTGTCGTCAGACAAGGGAGGCGGGCATGTATTCCGTAGGCGATAAAATCGTATATCCAATGCACGGTGCAGGTGTCATCGTGG
>JAITHG010000207.1 GCA_031280075.1 Eubacteriales Family XIII. Incertae Sedis bacterium
GGGCTGCCGTCTGCCTCGAGCAGGACGTGCGCGCCCGGGATGCCGCGCGTGTGAAGCCATAGATCAAAGGGGCGCGCCTTCTTCATCGTCAGAGCATCGTTGCCGTTGTTGTTCTTTCCCACGTAGATCCTCTTGCCTGCGCTGCTTCGGAAGATGCGAAACCCATCGTCCTTCGCCCCGCGCGCCGATGCCCTGCGGCGCCGGTTGCGGATGTAGCCCAGCTCGGTCAGCTCGTCGCGAAGCGCATCCACCTCAGCATCCGTCTGCGCGTGCTCGAGAAAGACGGCACATGACTCCAGAAAGCCGATCTCCTCCTCCGCAATCCCGAGCTGTTTCTTCTTCTCGACGCGCGCGGTCTTCGCCTTGGCGTAGCGCCTAAAGTTCTTCTGGGCGTTCTGCGCGGGGGAGAGCAGCGGGTCGAGGGGCACGCGCACTTCGACTGGCGGTTCCTGTGTGTAGTCGAGCAGGAGCACTTCGCGCTCGCCCGTTTCGATGCGGTAGATGTTGGCGGTGATCAGTTCGCCACGCAGCCGGTAGCGCTCGGCATCCTCCGCTTTCTGAAGGTCTTCAAGCAGGCGCTGCTTCTTCAGGCAGAGCTTGTCCGTCCGCAGCTTCAGCACTTGGCTCAGGTCGGCGGACTTCTGCTGCATGCGGTTGCCGCTCTCCTTCTGTTCGAACCAGTGCTCGAGCATGGCGCTCACGGAGTCGAAGGCACGGGTCTCCATGCCGCTGTAGACGCGCAGCCGAAACACGTGGAAGTCACGCAGCTTGCCGTCCGCGTCCAGGTATACGGTGGGTTCGAAGCTGCCCGCCTCCGCCAGTCCGTCGTAGCGTTCCTTGGGCATGCCGAGCGCAAACTCCTCCTCCATGATGGGGCTGACGCCCTTCGCGGGGGGTGGCAGTGCGTAGCGCATGCCCGGCATCGTCTGGCGCAGGCGGCTCCTGTCTGCCGAGACGTGCTTGATGGCATCGAGGATGGCTGCCCCCGCAGGGTCAAAGGATCCGTCCGGCACGGCATCTTCGCCCGGGCTGAGCAGGACGATGTTGCTGTGTTTGCCCATCAGTTCGATGGCGAGGGCACGCTTCTGCGCGATGCCCAGTTCGTTCACCGCGTCGATTCCGATCACCACGATGCGTTCGCCCGGCACCTGCCACACGCGCGAGACACGCCCGTTCAGAAGGTGCTTGCGCAGCAGCATGCAGAAACCGGGCGGGTTTTGTGGGTTGCCTTCGCGTGCCGTCGAGAGGTACAGGAGAGGCGCGTTGCCCGCAGCGGAGGCGAGCAGCGTTTCCCGTGCCCGCGCCCGGGCATCCGACGGCGGGACGTTGATATGCAGCAGCAGCCCTTCCCGTGCGGGCTGGTAGATCCGTTCGATTTTGCCGCCCGAAAGTCGCGCGTCCAGCTCCCGCGCAACCGCCCCGACAACATATTGGTCTAATGGCATAATCCCTCCAATAACAGCCGCGCAGTGCCCTGGCGACCCATCATCCATAATCCATATGCAAAGTACGCCTTCATTATACCATCCCAAAAACAAACCTGAATCTCAGCCCCACCCCTGCCGAAAAATGGTGTAAAATGAAAAAAGGCTCTCAGGGAATCAGGAGGTATTGATGAAAAGCATGACCGGTTATGGCAGGGGCGAATCCACGGACGGCATCCGCACTGCAGTAGTGGAGATACGGACTGTCAACCACAGATACGCGGAGATCAGCGTCAGGCTGCCGCGCCGCTACGGCTTTGCGGAGGATGCCGTGAAGAAGACGCTGCGCGACTACGTGGCACGCGGCAAGACGGAAGTCGGCATCAGTGTGACGAGCCTGGCGGAGTCGGAGTCGGCGGTGTCCATCAACTCGGTCGCTGCAGGACAGTACCTGAAGGGACTCTCGTCGCTCATGGAGGACTTCGGGCTTGAGGCAGACGGGAGTGTAGTGCTCTCCCTGCTTGCGGCACAGCCGGACGTGCTGCACAGTGCGGTTGTCGATCTGGACGAAGAGGCGGCCGGGAAAGTCGTTGTCGCCGCCGTGCGTGCCGCTGCCGAAAACCTCGATGCCATGCGGCGTGAAGAAGGCGGCAAGCTCACGGAGGATCTGCTCGCGCGTGCGGATGGCATCGAGGGGATCCTCGACCAGATCGAAGCCCGCGCACCGGCACTGCCAGGCATCTATCGCGACAGGCTGCATGCGCGCATCGCAGAGCTGCTCGCAAAGGATTCGGGCAATCTGCCTGACATCTCTGAACGGATCGCCCTCGAGGTCGCCGTCTTCGCCGACAAATGCAGCATCACGGAAGAGCTCGTGCGGCTGCGCAGCCACATCGGGCAACTGCGCGGCATCCTGCGCGGAACCGGAGAGCCGGTCGGCAAGAAGCTCGATTTTCTGGTGCAGGAGATGAACCGTGAAGCCAACACCATCGGTTCAAAGGCGAACGACTTGAAGATCACGCAGCAGATGCTGGAGATGAAGAGCGAAGTCGAAAAGATCCGGGAGCAGGTACAAAACCTCGAGTGATTCAAGCAAAAAGACACACCCAAGAAAAAAGATGCTTGATCTACCATCGCGGCAGGATATATAATTATAAGACTGTGATTTTGCTTGGTTGTATCAAATGAAAAAGGGTCAACTGTTCGTGATATCGGGCCCTTCGGGGACGGGCAAGGGAACGATCTGCAAGCGGCTCATTGCCGAGACAGATGCCGCTCTGTCCATCTCAATGACGACGCGCGCACGCCGCCCGGGCGAACGGGAGGGCGAGAGCTATTTCTTCGTGCCAGAACAGGTATTCCGCGACTCGATCGGGCGAGGAGACTTCCTCGAGTACGCAGAGGTCTTCGGCAATTTTTATGGAACGCCGGGGCCATGGGTGGAGGAAAGGCTTGCCGCAGGCACGGATGTCATCCTGGAGATCGACATCCAAGGCGCGATGAAGGTGCGCAGACAAGCGACAAAGGGCGTGTTCATCTTCATCCTTCCGCCGTCTATGTCCGAACTCAGGCGGCGTATCACAGGCAGGGGCACGGAAAGCCCTGAAGACATCGACACAAGGCTGCGGGAGGCGCTCAAAGAACTCTCCTACTTGGAGAAGTA
>JAITHG010000211.1 GCA_031280075.1 Eubacteriales Family XIII. Incertae Sedis bacterium
CTCCGCGCCATCGAAGGTCGCCCCGAAGAGAACATGGTTCGCGTCCTCCTGCTGCGCGCCATGCAGAAGGCGGTCTACGACGTGGAGAGCCGGGGGCACTTTGGTCTTGCGCTGCGGCACTACTGCCACTTCACCTCGCCCATCCGGCGTTACCCCGACCTGTTCATCCACCGTGTCATCAAGGAGCAGATCGCCTCGCGCCGGGGCATCCCCGCGCGCAGACGCACAAAACTGCGCTCGCTCGCCGTGGAGGCGGCGGCGCAGTCTTCGCGGAAAGAGCAGGCGGCGGCAGAGACGGAGCGCGAGGCAGACCGCATCAAGATGGCGGAGTACATGCTCTCGCACATCGGCGAGACCTTCGATGCCGTCATCAGCGGTGTCGCGTCCTTCGGGATCTTCGCCGAGCTGGAGAACACCGTGGAAGGACGCATCGGTCTCAGCGACCTGGATGACGACTACTATCTCTACGAACCGGAAAACCTCTGCCTCACGGGGCGGCTCTCCGGGCGCAGGCTGCGCCTCGGAGACCGCATTCGCGTCGTCGTCAAGGGTGCGTCCCCCGAGGACGGGCAGGTGGACTTTACGCCTGCGTGAGCGCCGCTTCCTCCGCTTCCGACAGGATCGCCTGCTTCTGCGACGGACCGATCAGGCGATAGACCACAAAGGCGACCACGAATGCCCAGATGTAGGAATTCGTGTTGATGAAGCTCAGCACCGGGTTTGCAACGAAGGCGTTTTCCGTGCCTGCCGAAGCGATGCTGATGATCGAATACAGCGTGGGCAGGATCGCCCCCGCGAGCCAGGCGATCAGCGCCGGGACATTGAATCCACCCGAATACCAGTACCGCCCTTCCGCGCCCTGATACAGCGCCTTGACATCGAGGCGCTGGCGCTTGATGATCCAGTAGTCCACGATGAAGATGGCTGCGAGCGGTGCGAGGATGCCCCCGTACACATTCAGGAAGTTGAAGAGGTTGCCTGCAGACGCGCCGACGAGCAAGGTGTTGTACACGATGGCGACGAGGCAGGCGATCGTCACGCCCCAGAAATAGCTGATCTTGCGCGGGTAGAGGTTCGAGAAGCCGTTGCCCGGTGCCACGACGTTTGCCGCGATGTTCGTCGTCAGGGTCGCGATGATGATGCCCAGCCCGAGGATGATCAGCAGCGCGGGGCTCTTGATGTAATCCAGGGTCGCCACAGGGCTGAACAGCGGCGCGTTGTCGCCGGTGAGGTTTGCAAGCGAGGTCGCCTGCGCGAACACCGCCCCGATGATGGCGCAGATCGCCATCATGACAGGCATGCCGTACAGCTGCCCGCGGAACTGCACCTTCTGGCTCTTCGCGTAGCGCGAGAAGTCAGGGATGTTCAGCGCCATCGTCGCCCAAAAACCGATGTTGCCCGTCAGCCCCAGAAGGAAGACCATCGTGAAGTTGAATTCTGTCCCTGCGGCGGCCGAGATGTTGTGCCCAAGGATGTCGCCGATGCCGAAGCCCGCATTGCCTGCAATGACGATCGCCCAAATGAGCAAGGCGATGGACATGACGAGCAGGATGGGCGAGCCAATCGACTCAAAGATGCGAATGACCTTGCTCCCGAACGCCGTCAGTGCCCAGGTCAGCGCGAGGAAGGCGAGGAAGGCGATCCAGCCGACAGGGGAAGAACCGGCATTGCCGCCCACGATGTCGTTGGGACCGGGCTGCCAGCCAAAGCCCTGCACGATGTAGAGGATGGCGGCACCTCCGAGCGCGGACTGCACCGCACACCAACCGCAGGCGACGACCGCCCTCGAAATCGACGGCAGGTGCGCTCCCCGGATGCCGAAGGTCATGCGGGCAAACCCCGGGAAGGGGATGCCGTAGCGCGTGCCCGCGTGGGAGTTGAGCTGGATGGGAACCAGGATGAGCACATTGCCGAGGACGACGTTCAGCACCGCCGCCCATACGGACAGCCCCATGCCCACGAGCCCCGAAGCCATCGTGAAGGACGGGATGCAGATGGACATCCCGACCCAGAGCATGGAGATGTGGTACGTGTTCCATGTGCGCTCCGAGACGGAAGTGGGAGCCAGATCCTTGTTGTAGTACTTGGAATCCGCAAGCTCCACGCGCGCTGATTCCGTCAGCTCGTAGAGCCCGTTGCTCTGTATCTGTGTAAATGCCGACATTTTCATTCCTCCTCTTCTCTACGATGCATGACAATTTAAAAAAACAAGGGGGACCACAATCGAGCATCGCCGATCATGATCCCCCACACGCACAAGTGTGATCAGGTGCTCATGTTATAGCAGCCCGCCGTTCTCGATGGCGACGATGACCACGGAGCAGATGATGAAGACGATGGCACCGACCAGCGTCACCTTCGTCAGAACCGCCTCATAGCCGCGCCCTTTCTTCTTGCCAAAAAGCTGTTCCGCACCGCCGCCGATGGAGCCGGAAAGCCCGGCGCTGTTCCCCTGTTGCAGGAGAACGCTCGCGATGAGCACGAGGCTCGAGAGCAAGAGCAGTATCTTCAATGTAAGGTCTAACATGTTTCCTCCTATCGGCATGCCGTCAAAGCCAAATCCTCTGTAGAGCGATTGCAACTGTCCAGTTCAAATCCTCAATTTATAATTGTATCATAAAGAGAACTGTATTGCAAGCGCAACGCATCGGCTGGGTGCAGCAACCACGCTGGATCGCGAGGATCCGGAGGCGAAGTATCCGCCTCCGGCATCACGACACTACAGCAGACCACCGATCTGCATGAAGACGGGCGCAAACACCACCGCCACGATCGTCATCAGCTTGATGAGGATGTTGAGCGAGGGGCCCGACGTGTCCTTGAAGGGGTCGCCGACGGTGTCGCCGACGACGCCTGCCTTGTGCGCCGGGCTGCCCTTGCCGCCGTGGTTGCCTTCTTCGATGTACTTTTTCGCATTGTCCCACGCACCGCCCGCGTTCGCCATCATGATGGCGAGCAGCACGCCTGCCGCGAGCGCACCCGCGAGCAGCCCGCCGAGCGCGTCGGGACCGAGCAGGATGCCGACGGCGAGGGGGGCGACGATGGCAAGCAGCCCGGGCGCGACCATCTCCTTCAGCGCCGCCTTCGTGGAGATGTCCACGCAGCGCGCGTAGTCGGGGTTTGATGTCCCAGCCATGATGCCCGAGTCCTCGCGGAACTGGCGGCGCACTTCCTCGATCATCTGGTTGGCGGCGCGCCCGACGCTGTTCATCGTCAAAGCGGAGAACAGGAAGGGGAGCATCGCCCCGATGAAGAGACCGATGATGACGAGCGGGTTGAGCAGGTTGATCGACTCCAGCTGCACGACCTGCGAGTAGGACGCGAACAGGGCAAGCGCCGTCAGCGCGGCGGAGCCGATGGCAAAGCCCTTGCCGATGGCTGCCGTCGTATTGCCGACAGAGTCGAGCTTGTCCGTGATCTGGCGGACACCCTCGGGCAGTTCCGTCATCTCGGCGATGCCGCCCGCGTTGTCCGACACAGGACCGTAGGCATCGACAGCCACGACCATGCCGGTCGTGGAGAGCATGCCGACCGCCGCCAGCGCGATGCCGTAGAGACCTGCAAAGCCGTTCGCGACGAAGATGCCGACCGCGATGAAGAGGATGGGCCAGACTGTCGAGAGCATGCCCACGCCGATGCCGCTGATGATCGTCGTCGCCTCGCCCGTCTCTGACTGCTTCGCGATGTGCTTGACACTCTTGTAGTCGGATGATGTATAGACTTCCGTGATCTTGCCGATGGCAGTCCCGACGATCAGTCCGGAGATGATTGCGATGGCACTGTTGAAGTTGCCGAAGAAATACCGGCTCATGACGAGCGATGCCACCACGACGATGGCGGTGCTCACATACGTCCCAAGATTGAGCGCTGCGGCGGGGTTCGACCCCTCCTTGCCACGCACGAAGAAGATGCCGATGATGGATGCCAGGATGCCGATGGCGGAGAGCACGAGCGGGAAGACGCTGCCCGCGACGGGCGGCAGATCGAACGCGGGTCCAAACGCCGGCGCGACATGCGGGATGATGACGGCGAGCGTGATCGCCGAGATGATGGAGCCCACATAGGATTCGAACAGATCGGAGCCCATGCCCGCGACATCGCCCACGTTGTCGC
>JAITHG010000220.1 GCA_031280075.1 Eubacteriales Family XIII. Incertae Sedis bacterium
GGACTTGAACAAAAAGCACCATCTCGTGCGGACGGATGCGCTGAGCTGGCGCATGCTCCTGATCCTCCTGACCTTCATCCTCATCGCCATCGGGAAACTGATCACGGGCGCGCACTCCCTGTCCCAGGCACGGGAGCTGTTCTCGGCGATGTTTTCAGAGTACAACCCTTGGATTTTCTTCGACGGGGGCATCTACGAGCTGGGTCTTGCCTTCCAGGATTTCTGGATCCTCGTCGTCTCCCTCATCGTCCTGTTCGTCGCCGACCTGATCCGGGAGCGGGGCATCCGCATCCGGGAGGCGCTCGACCGGCAAAACCTGTATTTCCGCTGGCTCATCAGCATCCTCGCCATCTTCGCCGTCATCCTCTTCGGGGTCTACGGCACGGGGGTCGCGCAGGACTTCATCTACCAGCAGTTCTGATCGGGGGCGGGCATGGCAGAAGACAGGGCAGAACACATGACAGAAGGCATGGCAGAAAACAGGGCGGCAGCCGTGGCGGAAGGCAAAGCGCAAGCCGGGGCGGAACCCAAGGCGAAAGCCGGGGTCGAACCCAAGTCGAAAGCCGACACCCACCGAAGAGGGTCTGCATGGATCGCGAAGACCGTCGCGCAGACCGCCCTCTTCCTGCTCTGCTGTCTGCTTGCGTATGGGCTCGTCTCCTCATGGATCGTCCCGCAGGACGGGACTGCCTACCGCTCGGATGCATACAAGCGGCTGCAAAAGAACAGCGTGGATGCCCTCTTCATTGGCGCGAGCACCTACTGGGACGCCATCTCCCCGATGGTCATGTGGCAAAAATACGGCGTGACGGGCTACGTGTTCGCCTCGAGCAACTGCCCGCCCCAGATCCAGTACCTCATGCTCGAGGAAGCGCTCAAGACGCAGCAGCCGAAGGTCGTCTTCCTCGCGCCGCAGTTCCTCTCCCGCAGGGGGCAGAGCGAGGATCTCCTGCGCATCACGCAGGGGATGACAAACCGCAGCCTCAGCATCGAAAAAGTGGAGACGGCGCTGGACATCGCGCGCGACGTGGACAGGCGGTTTGGGATGTACGCCCTCGCCCCCCTGCTCGCCTACCACGACAAGTGGAAGAGCATCCAAGAAGTCACTTTCGTGCACGAGTCGCCGGAGATCACGATGGGGCAGCGCTGCTGGTACTTCTACCACATTCCACTGACGGGAACAACGGAGGGCATCATCTCAAAGGGCGAGAAGGAGTTCAAAAAGGCGACGAAGTACAATCAGACTGCCATCAAATATTATAAGAAATCCATCGAACTGTGTCGATCGAGGGGCATCGAGGTCGTCTTCGCGACCATGCCGCTCTACCACAACTATGTCAACCATGAAGCGCTCCGGGACTTTGCAAAGCAGGAGGGCGTGACCTACCTCAACTTCAACGATCCGGAGCATCTGCGCGCCATGGACATCGACCATGCGACGGAGTGGCGGGACAAGCTTCACCTGAACTTCTGGGGGGCAGTCCGCTTTTCCGAATACTTCGGCGCGCTGATCCGGGAGCAGTACGGTGTCCCGGATCGGCGGGAGCGCGGGGATGCCGTCGCGGAGGAGCAGCGCAGCTACTATGCGCGGTACTACGAGCAGTACGGGGCACTGTTGCCCGGCGTGCTCACACCGCCTGACAAAGTGCTGCAGACGGGATGAGGGCAGCATCATAACGCGACGGGAACAGCAATGGCAGAATGGGACAAGGCAGAAAGCTGCAATGACAGGATGGAGCGGGACAATATGAAACGACGACAGAATCGATGCATGGTGGGCATCCTTTGCCTCTTCCTCGCATGCCAGGGGGTAGGTTTTGCCGCCTGTTCGGCGGACACGGGCAACGGCACGGGGCTGCCTGCCACCGCCACCGTGCAGACGGAGAAGAGCGAGAATTTCAAGGGTTTCGAGGCATCGATGAACGGGGCGGGCATCGCCTTCGAGAAGCAGGAGATGCGGAAGATGGCGGGCAAGATCGGGGCGCGGTGCGGCGCGCGGTACGGCTTCCCGGGCGAGGGCAGCCTGCGCGTTTTCCAGTTTGAGCCGTCGAACGAGAATTATATCAAGATCTACAACCGCAAGCGCGTTACCCTCCCGGATGGCGAGGGGGGCGGGACGACGGACGACCCGGTCGTCGCCTACAAAGGGGTCGTCGTCATTGTGGAGGGTTTTCAGGATGCCGGGCTGGTCAAGCAGATCATGGCGCTTGTCTCCGACATCTGGTATGGATCGTGAGCGGCAAGCGAACGACCAGGCTCTGCCGCCACGACGGATCGGCAAAGCCTAGTTATACGGGCGATACCGTAGGGGCAGGCGACCGGGGCGGCCGCCACTACAGATCAGCAGGATCTAACTATACAGGCAAAACCGTAGGGCGGGAGACCGGGGGCGGGCACCCCGGCAAATCGGAGGTTGATCGAGGATGACTGGAATGACTACAGGGATGGAAAAAGTTGTGAGCGCTGCCCATGTGGAGCGCTTGGTCAAGGAAGCGTATGAGGGCAGGAAAGGCGTCCGGACGAACTGCTTCATGTTCGCGGACAAGCTGAACGGCTATGCGGACGACGGGCGGCTTTTTTATGAGACGCATGGGGACGGGCTGCTGCTGCTGCTCGACATGGACGATTTTTACATCCTCTACTACCATATCAGACCGGACGCGGAGCTGGATTTTGTACAGAAGGACAAGCCTGTCATCATCGAGTTCCACGACTCCGAGCATCGGCACAACAAGCAGAACGACGCAATGATCCCCTATTTCGAGGCGGCTGGCTTCCGGCACCACAACACGATCAAGCGCATGACGCGGGAATACGACCAGGCTGCCATCGACGAGCTCTTGGCGCAGGAGGACGGTCCCTACGAGGTCATCACGGCGCGCCCCGAGCATTACGGGACGATCATGGACATGCTCTACAGCGCCTTCGACCCGGTGAAGAACCTCTTCCCTCCGCGCGCCGACATCCAAAGATCGCTCGAGGCAGGGGAGTTTCTCTGCGTCCTCGACGAGGCAGGGAAGGTCATCTGCGAAGTGCAGGTCGTCTACGAAGACAGCTCCTTCTACATGCTCTACGTCGTCACTGACCCCGCCTGGCGCGGCAAGAACCTCTCCTGGCAGATCCGCAAGGTCGCGACCCTGCGCGCCTGGGAGATGGGCATCAAGAAGCGCACGGGATGGGCGCTCTCGGACAACACGCCCGGCATCCGCGCCGCCGAGAAGACGGGGCTGCGCTTCGACGGTGCCTTCACGCTGCATTATATCAAATAAGCACCTGTTTCAAACCGGGGTTGCCCACCTGCCATCAGCCTGTGGCGGCTTACCCCATCATCGCCCGTAGCTCGTTCATATCCGGCTTCCCGTTGAAGGCGAGCGGCATGTCCGCAAGCCCGACGAACTTACGCGGGATCATGTGGGCGGGCAGCACCTCGCGCAGGTAGACGGCGACCTCCTTCCGATCCGGCTGCCCGACGTAAAACAGCCAGATCTGCTCCTTCTCCTTGTCGTACAGGCAGACCCCGGTGCTCATGCCGGGCATCTTGATGACGGTACTCTCGATCTCCGACAGCTCAATCCGGTGCCCCATATGCTTGATCTGGTTGTCCATGCGCCCGTGATAGAGCAGGTTGCCGTCCGGGGCATACGAGCCGATGTCGCCCGTCCGGTAGATGCGCTCCATGAAGATGTCGTTGCCTGGGTTTTGCACGAAGACCCGCTCTGTCAGATCCGGTGCCCGGTAGTAACCGGCGGCGACGAAGGAGCCAGCAATGGCGATCTCCCCGCGCACGCCGCTCCCCCGCGCCTCGCCCTGTGTCCCGGCGCAGGTCTTCCCGTCCTCGCCGAGCAGGAGGATGTTCACGTTGGGGAAGGGGATGCCGATGGGCAGTTCTTCGTCCGGCTCAACGATGTGGTCGACCGTATAATAGGTGTCCGAGGCAGTCGCCTCCGTCGGTCCGTAGTGGTTGACGAAGAGTGCGCCCGGCAGCTCGTCCTGCCACAGCCTCAGGTGCTTGCAGTGCAGCACTGATCCCGTGAAGAAGACCTTGTCCACTGTCTCGAGCTTCCGCTCGGCAAACACGCCCGTCTTTGAACAGAGCGTCAGGGCGGGGGATGCCCAGCACAGCGCGCTCACGCGCATTGCGTTCAGGTAGTCGAAGAGGCGCACCGGCTGCGCAAAGAGCGTCTTGGGGGTGAACACCGTGCGCGCGCCCGTCCGCAGGGGCAGATAGGTGTCCTTGATCCCCTCCACGTAGTCGAGCGGTGCCTGGTTGCCGTAGACTTCCCGCTCGCCGAGACCGAAGCAGGAGGCAAACGCCTCCGTCAGCGCGATGATGTTGCGGTGGGAGAGGACGACCCCCTTCGGCGTGCCCGTCGAACCGGACGTGAAGATGACGCATGCCGCGTCTGTGTCGAGCGTCAGCGCCCTGCGTTCATGCAGCAGCCCCCCGTCCGCCTCCTCCCGGAGCAGGTCGCCCGCGTGCAGCAGGGTCGACTGCGCGGCAGCGGCGCGCACGGATTCCGGCTCGTTGCCGTCCGTGATGAGCAGGTCTGCGCGCACTACCTCCATGATGAGCGTCAGCCGGTAGGCGGGCATGTCCGCGTCGAGCGGGATGTAGTGGCAGCCTGCCGCGAGCACGCCGAGGTAGATGGCAGGCGTAAGGATGCCCTTCTCCGAGAACACGATGACGGGCGACTTCGCATCGACGCGCCGGGCGACTGCCGTTCCGATGGCGCGCGCGCGTGCGGAGAGCTCCGCAAAGCTCGTCTCGCCCTCCGCGTCCTGGAAGGCGATGCCATCGGGCCACTCCGAGGTGGCGTGGTCTAGGTATTCCAGTGCGTTGATCACGTTCATTGTGTTTTTTGTATCCATTGCATTTGTTCTATTCGCCGCCATTTCGTTTCCTTCCTTTTCTCATGCTACTGCCGTCTACGACGGATTGGGTTTCCTGTCATTTCCCTAAGCGCTGGATTGCTTCGTCACTTCGTTCCCCTTATATTTATACCATACTCCTTGTTTCGATTATATGGTATAATTGCGGTCGGAATTGGCTATATGTACAGGAAGGAGCATTGCCCTATGGAAAAACTGCTGGAAATCCTTGAGGATTTCAGACCGGATGTCGACTTTGTGAAAGAGGAGAGCCTCATCGATGACAAAATCTTCGACTCCTTCGATGTCGTCACCCTCGTGGGGGAAATCCGCGAGGCATTCGATGTCGAGATCGGCGTGAACGACCTCGTCCCCGAAAACTTCAACTCGGCTCAGCGCATCTGGGCACTGGTCGAGCGTCTGCAGAACGAGTAAGGCACCCTAGCCTCAGGGGCTTCAGTCATCCCGGCATCACGACCTTCAGGCATCCGGGCATCATGATCACCGGGCATCCGGGCATTCGACGAGGCATCTGCGTTTTGCATCTCTGCTTGGCGACAGCGGGCGACCGGACGGTCGCCCCTACGCATCCCGACGAGGGTCGCGACGCGCGACCCTTTTTGTTTTCGATGAGATCCACGAGGGCGACGATCTGCTCCGCCTTGCGTCGCATGGGCGGTCCGACCATGCGCTCACCGAGCATGACGCAGCCTGCGCCCTGCTCCTTCGAGACGCGGATCGCCTCGATGATCTCCTTTGCGCGTGCGATCTCGTCCGCATCGGGCGTGAAGCAGGCGTTCGCCGGCGCGATCTGCCGCGGGTTGATGAGCAGCGAGCCCGCAAACCCCAGCTCGAATGCCTCCTTCTTCTCGTGCACGAAGCCGTCCGCGTCCTTCAGGTCGAGGAAGGGCGTGTCGATGGGGGCGATGCCGATGCTGCGCGCCGCCATGGCGATGAGGGCGCGCGGCACGTCAAACGCGATGGGCGGCTCCCCATGCAGTCCCTCGAGGTCGTTGAGGAAGTCCTCCCCGCCGAAGGCGATCGCGACGATGCGCCTGTTGTCCCGGATGATCTCCGAGAGGTTCAACACCGCCGCCGTGGTCTCCACGAGGGGGGCGAGCTTGAAGCTGCCCGGCGCGAGCCCGTGCTCGTTCTCCTTCTGCGTCAGGAGCTTCTCGAGGAACACGATGTCGTCGCGCGACTGGATCTTCGGGGGCATGAAGCCGAGGATGTCCTTGTGCATAGCGGCATCCACGTCCCGGGCGAAGTGTTCGCTGTCCAGCGGATTTGTGCGGACGAAGACCTGCTTCCCCGCGAGCGCACCCCGCTCCAGATAGCTGCGCAGGAGTGTCCGCGCCTTCTCCTTGCAGTCGTCTGGGACGGAGTCCTCCATGTCCATGATGAGGGCGTCCGCGTCGGTCTGAACGGACTTTTCGATGAACTTCTCGTTGTGTGCCGTGACGAACAGCATGCTTCTGAGCAGCAGTTTCATATTATTGTGCCTCCTTCTTGGGGAGCAGGACGTGCCGCCGGAAACGGAGCACGGGCTGATCCCCCTGTTTGTATGCGGTCGTCTCCACGTAGAGCACGCCCCGGTCGGGCTTCGACGCGGAGGGGCGCACGTCCAGGACGGTGCTTTCGGCACGCAGTGTGTCGCCGACGAAGACCGGTCCCAGGTGCTCAATCCGCTCGTAGTCCAGGTTGGCGATCGCCTTCCCGCTGATGTCGTTCACCGTCATCCCGACCACGATGCTGAACACGAGCGTCCCGACGACGAGGATCTGCCCGTGCTGCGCCGCCTGCGCGTACGCCTCGTTCGTGTGGACGGGGTGGTGGTTCATCGTCAGCAGGGAGAACAGGTTGTTGTCGCTCTCGAAGATGGTCTTCGTGGGGGCGTGGCGCATCACCTCCCCCGCCTGGTAGTCCTCAAGAAAAAAGCCGATTGTGTTGGTTGGCATAGTGGTTGATCCCTCCTACTTATTCAGCCTGTCGTAGGCCTCGATGGCGGCATCTATGTCCGAATCGCAGATGACCTTGCCCTTCCGCATGACGATGCCGCGTTTGCAGAATTCCTTTGCCACGCCCGTTGCGTGCGTCACGAAGAGCAGGGTCACGTGATCCTGCTCGATGATCTCGTTCACGCGCTTCACGCATTTCTCCTTGAACGCCACGTCGCCGACCGACAGAGCCTCGTC